>JAHJDP010000019.1 GCA_018831195.1 Candidatus Eisenbacteria bacterium
AATCACAAGCGGGAGACGATCGCTTTCAGCAAGCGCCGGCAGAGCGCCGCCGAGCGGCTGGCGATCCTTCAGGTCTGGAGGAATTTCATCAAGCCCTTTTCGGAGCGTTATAATAGCGAAACACCGGCGCAAAGGCTGGGACTATTCGATCGAAAGCTGCGGGTTGATGAGATCCTGGCCAAGAGGCTCTTTGCCACACGGACGCGCTTACCGCGCAGGCTCAAACAATATTACAACCGCACGATTGAGACGCGCTGCATCCCGAAAAACCGCCGTCATGAGCTGAAATACGCCTATTAGACCCACGGCAAGCCTGAAAAGCGCCCGGCGGCCGCATGGACCGCCGGGCGCTTGATCCCCACAGATGCAATTTCAGAAGCACAACCTACCAATACCAGTTGAGTGCGGCCGTGATATTGGCAAAGTTAACAGTGACATCCCCCACATCATCCCTACCAAAGACGACATCTGATATTTTAATGTAGCCGAGGTCCAATTGTGCTCCGAGCGCAAATTTTTGAGTGAGGCGCCACTCATACCCCAAGGCGGCTAGTCCTCCGAAACCGGATTCCTGCGCGGTTGTTGTCAGATTGGACTCGCTGAGCTCAAGGTCCACCTGCCCGCTCCCAACGGCGGCGCGGAGAAAGAAGCCGCTATTGCCGGGGAACCAAGTCACTGAAGGGCCGGCGATGCCATACGATACTGTGAGATCGGCCAGGCTTCCTTCAACATCGTAAGTTTTTGTCCAGACACTCACTTCGAGGCCGATAAGGAAGTTTTGCTCAATTGCGTATCCCAAACGGAAATTTCCAGCCCCACCCGTCTCACGATCACCGGTGAGATCCAGGCCTCCCAGGCTCAATTCCATTTCCGAGTTCCCGGCGCCGAGATTGAATCCTATAGAAAATCCAGTTCGCTCGTGTGGATGACGGCCGGCTTCCGCCGTCAGGGGTAGAGTCACCATCAATCCTATGATCAACAAAGCGATGAGGGTTGGACGATACGATCTCATTGATGCCTCCAAGTTTGGGTCCGATGAATCTCTACAAATCGGAGATTCGATAGGCTTGGGGAATCATATGAGAAATAGACCGGGGGTCAAGATTCCTGTTAGAACACCTCAGTGGAGAAGGGGTTGGCGAGTCGAACCGCCGCCGAGATTTTGAGGTGTTCAGATGTGCCGCGCATCCCGCCGCGCCCACCGCCATTTCCTCCCCGGCCGCCACCGCCCATGCCGTCACCGGGCCTGCCGCCGCCTTCAGGGCCGCCTCGTTCCTGCATCTGCCGGCGCATGGTGTCTTGATCAATTTCGGGCGTCTCAATTTTCAGACCGATCAAAGCTCCGGCATGGGTCTGAAGCGCAAAGGGGAAAATCTCATTTGGGTGCAAGGGGATTTTCATTTCATAGGTCAGTTGTCTACCATCGCCGCCCAGAACGGCATCGATCCCAGCCGCCTCAAGAAGAGCCATTCGAAGG
The DNA here is from genome assembly GCA_018831195.1 of Candidatus Eisenbacteria bacterium. NCBI lineage: Bacteria > Candidatus Eiseniibacteriota > Candidatus Eiseniibacteriota bacterium. The sequence continues at coordinate 1,478 of JAHJDP010000019.1, forward strand.
GGCGGATTATCCCCGGCGAGGATTTCCAGTTCCGCCTCTGATTTGGAATAGAACCTTTGCAGAGCTGTGATGTCAGGCCTTTGACGGTTCTCATCGGGTATGAAACCCATATCCATCGCGCCGAGGGGAAAACGGATACCGAGCGGTTCACTGTCCTTTGCTTTAGGATCGATCCGAAGGGTCATCCCCTGCATCAGAACCTGCAAGTTTCTCATCGGATTTGTTGAGGAGAGGCCGATATAGAGGAAATCTTGATCATTGAGAATGCCGAGATAGACTTTCTCGGATTCAATATATGTTGTTTTTCCCTGCCATTCGGAGAGATCGCCGTCAATAACCAGATCTTCATTGCGCCATCGGCTTTCAATCACGTTGTCATGACACCCGCAGAGGACGGCAGCGGCCAGGAGAATCCCGAAGGCCCGCAGGGGCCAAAATCCTTTTGACGTCAATCCGCTGAATATCTGCAAGGAGTTCATCTTAACCTTCCCTGCCTTTTCAGGCCTCGAAATGTACATAGCTTTGCGCCGGATCGGCAACGACTTTGATTTGTTCTCCACTTGCAACGGTGAGGGATTGGGAACAGCCGCGCCGATCCGGCAACTTCTTGTTGTCAAAAAATCATGCTGGGACCTCTTCCCATTTGAAGGTGTCGCCCCGGGATTAACATTGGCCACAGCTGCTCAAAAATGTCTATTTGCCCGGGCGCTAATACCGGGATGATTTCCGTTTCCACCTGTTCGGAAATCTGAAACATCATAAATCCCGCCGTCAGTCGGGCGATTTCATCATTGAGTACCCCCTGAAGAATTTCAGATCTCTCCTGATTGCATGTTTCAAAAATCCCCGCAATTTCTTCTCTTTGCTGATCACTGAGATTCAAAGTAATGCCGAGAAATTCGACATGCCGCGAGGTATGGGCGTTGATATTCTCGAGATGCCTTCCTATCATGGACGCCGTTCTCTCCATATCTAGTGATTTCATCTGGGAATATTGATCTGTCGTGAGGATCGATTGCATTTCGGATTCGATTTCGTTGACGAGGGATTCAGATTCTATGATGGCCTGCCCCGGAGTCATGCATCCATCCCGTATAGTTTCATGAAGGCGCTTAACCTCTTCCCCTGTTCGGTACAGCATTTCCTTGAAATGCGTTTCCTGCTCTTCTGACAGCCTCAAGACGCTGGTGAGACGATCCATCATATGATCCTGGAATCTGGAAAGGTCCCTCGGCTGTTCGAGTCCATTCGATTCCATCCTTTTCGAGAGATTTTCCGCCAAGCATAGCAATTGGCCCGGCTCAAGAAATGTGGAGCATTCTTCAAGGAAGTGAGCGATCGGAGGTAGGTCTTCGGCAATGGGTCCATCCGGCGGTGATCCGTCGAATCGATCCGTACCCGGGAAACGGATATAATGGCCGTGTCTTTCATCCCTGCTATTGGAGAGATGTGCCAGAGCCGATTCCATCTTTGCGATTTGTTCGTAGCTCAGATTCAGCTCTCCCGGGAGATCGCCCAATGTCAATTCCTGGGATGCCGTACTTCCCTGAGAAGCTGGAGCAGAAATGGTCTCGCTTGAGGCAGCAGAGTTGGAATCGCCGCATCCGCTGGTGAAGACAGAAAGAAGAATGAACATTCCGGTTATCAGGACCATGAGTCGTATCTTTGTCGACCTCACATCGGATCCTCCTCTTCTCACAAGCTTGGTGGATATGTTTCTGAGCCGCTATTTCCATCGCACCCAAGGATCGCCCGTTGAACCCGTGGGTCGGGTCAGGCGGGGGACCTGACCCGCACCCAGATATCCAACCCCGACTCCGTATCTATTCATACCCCTGAGATATGGCAGAAATGTGATCCTCGTGTGATAAGATTTGGAATCTCTGTTTCGGCTATCACCCCGTAATATGTAGTCTCGCTTAGGCATAGCGAAGGGCCTCGATGGGGTCGAGCGCCGCCGCCTTGCGGGCGGGGTAAAATCCGAAGAAGATCCCGACGGCGCCGGAAAACGAGAAGGCCATGAAGACAACGGCGGGATCCACCCATGTTGTGATATTGGTGAATTGATTCATAAACAAAGAAGCGGCGAGTCCCGAGAGAACGCCGAGAAATCCACCGGTAAGACTGAGCACGACGGCTTCAATCAGAAATTGTATAAGGACATCCCTTCCCCGTGCGCCGATCGCAAGTCGAATGCCGATTTCACGTGTCCGCTCTGTTACCGTGACAAGCATGATGTTCATGATACCGATGCCTCCCACGATCAAAGAGACACAGGCAATGGAACCGAGAAGGATCGTCAGTATCCGGCTTGTTTCCGACGCCGTTTCGGTGATCTCGGTCTGGTTTCGCAATGTGAAATCATTTCCTTGGTCGGGATTGAGCCTGTGTTCGCGGCGCAGAAGTGTCGTAATCTCCATTTGTGCTTCATCCATGAAATCGGGGGAGACGGCACTGGCAAGAATCATCCGAATCCGCTGCTCGCCGCTCAACCGGTAGGCGACGGTCGTCGAAGGGGCGAGGACGATATCATCCTGATCCATACCCATGGCGTTTTGCCCCTTTTCCTCGAGAATGCCGATTATTGTGAATGGAATGTTGCGGATCTGAATTCGCTCACCCACCGGATTTTGACCGGGGAACAGCTCTTCTGCGACCGTATGGCCGAGAACCGCGACTTTATTTTTGATCGTCACATCCCTCTCGGTAAAGAAGGTACCGTGGGATAATGACCAATCCCGGATATCAAGATATTCCACGGAAACGCCTTGAATAGATGTATTCCAATTCTTTCCGCCTCCGATGACCTGATCCCCGACCATGACGAGAGGGGAGACGCCTCCAAGAAACTTGGCTTCTTGGATCAAAATGTCGGCATCATCAAGTGTCAGACGGTTCAAGCTTCCGGCTCCCTGACTGATGCCGCCCTGCATGCTTGCTCCCGGAAAGATAATGATGAGGTTTGTGCCCAGCGCGGAAATCTGTTTTTCAATATCCATTTGAACACCGCGACCGATCGCCACCATGACAATGACCGCCGCCACACCGATGATGATCCCCAGCATCGTCAAGAGGCTCCGCATTCTATTCTTTAGAATGCTTTTCACCCCCACTTTGAGAAGGCCTAGGATTCGCATATCCATCCCCCTCTATCCGGTTCTTTGATTGACAAACAAAGATGCGATGGAAGGGCCTTCTCATGGCTGCGGCTCTTATCGCTGACAATTCTCCCATCGCACATTTCTATGATCCGCCGCGCCCGCTGAGCGACATCCCATTCATGCGTGACCATAAGGATTGTCATGCCTTGATTGTTGAGTTCTTTGAATAGATCCAAGATTTCTACGGTTGTTTTGCTGTCGAGATTCCCGGTCGGCTCATCGGCCATAAGGATGGCGGGTCTGCTGACAATGGCGCGGGCGACGGCAACGCGTTGCTGCTCTCCTCCTGAGAGCTGGTTGGGGTCATGGTGTTTTCGATCACCAAGACCTACCTGGGCCAGAGCGTCCGCCGCCGCTTCTCTTGGATTCTTCATCCGATGTGTCCGGTCATAGAGGAGTGGAAGTTCAACATTTTCCTGGGCCGATGTTCGCGAAAGCAGGTTAAATCCCTGAAAAACAAAGCCAATTTTCTCGTTTCGGACAGCCGCCATCTCATCCGGTTTCATTTTGTGCACAGGAATACCATCCAACCTGTACTCTCCCTTGGTAGGGCGGTCCAGACAGCCCAAAATATTCATCAACGTTGATTTCCCGGAACCTGATGTTCCCATGATGGCAATGAACTCGCCGTCGCCAACACAGAGATCCACGCCCTGCAGCGCCGCCACCGATGTCGAACCGGCTCTATAGATTTTTATTATTGCTGATGCTTCGATGATCGGTTCCATCATATGCTCCTAGGGCAAACGACCTTTGGGCGCCATAAACGATTTTCCGGATGAGTTCTTTTGTTCCTGTAGCTGCCCGGTGATGACCGCTCGGCCGATCAGGGTATTATCGATGGCCGCTATTTCCGTTCGAACCCCGTCCGTGATGCCTGTCTCCACAAACGCTCGTTTAAGCCTGTTAGTTTCGTCGAGATACCAGAATCCTGCTGATTCAGAAGATCTGGAGACCGCGGGCTCCCCAGGATGGGACCCATCGATCGGGTTTGCTGATTGCCCCGTCGCGTAGGGTTGCCGATTTGATGAATTCACTTGGGGTCCGCGGTCTCCATTAGAAAATTCGGAAAGATACCGGGATTGAATTTCCCTTGATGGCTGGAATTTTAAAGCGGAATTCGCAATCGTAAGTATGTCCTGGACTTCTTCTACAATAAAATCCACTGTTGCTGTCATACCGGGGAGGAGGAGATGGACTGGGTTTTCCGTTTCAATGACGACGATATAGTTTACGACATTCTGAACTATTTCCGGCTGCAGACGGATCTGCGTCACACGGCCTGTAAAGAGTTCACTGGGATAGGCTGCGACTGAGAATTCCACCGATTGGCCATCACGAATTGAACCGATATCATTTTCATCGACCTGGGCGAGGATCTGCATGCAACGAAGGTCTTTTGCAATTGTAAACAATGTCGGTGTCGACAGACTTGCCGCGACTGTTTGTCCCTCTTCAATATTCCGCTGAATGACAACTCCGGCAATGGGTGAACGGATGCAGGCATCATCCAGGTTGATCCGTGCCCGATCCAGGGCTGCCTGTGCCGATTTTAGGGAGGCCTGCAGAATGGCGGAGTTTGTCTGATAAGCGATATACCCTTCGTCGGAAATCAAACCCTGCTCATGCAGCGGAGTGTAACGATTCATGTTTTGCGCCGCCTGATCGCATTGAGCATGAATCTTCGCCAACTCAGCCTCGGCATCCCGGACGGAGATCTCCAATAATGACGTATCCAGCTTCGCTAAAATCTGACCCGATTGCACTTGGTCATTAAAATCGACATAAATTTCCGCAATGGTTCCGGAGATTTGAGTCCCGATATCCACTGTTTCCGTGGGATTCAGAGTCCCTGTGCCGGAGATGAGTGTGCGGATATTCCCTTTTGAGATGGTATCCAGTGAGAATCTATTCTCGGGGGAATTCCCCGAGCCAAAGGCGAACCGCCAGACTCCCATGGCGAGAAGGCAGACAATGCCGACAGCGAACCATATCCGTTTCATGATCAACACTCCTCGTAATCCAAGCTTTCCGGCGACGCTCAGTTTTTCATTGCTCAATCACTACCCTCTAAAACGTTTGAAACATTGCAGAGATGTGGCTACGAGGAGGCAGATTGTGGCAATTGGCGATAGCTGGAATCAGAGTGCCGGGTTGTGAGGGTCTGTGGGCGGCGTCATTCGGCCGTTGATTGGGGAAATCCCACGGTCAAACGAGTTTATTTATCGATGCCGTCACGGGGAGGTCGACAATGATCACGGCCCCGGAGTTTTTACTGTTTTCGGCCCTGATTGAGCCGCCGTGCCGCAGTGTGATTTCTTTAACAATAGCCAGGCCGAGACCGCTCCCGCCGGAGGCACGAGCAGGATCGCCCTGGTAAAATCGGTCGAAGACGTGGTTGAGATCTTCCGGCGGAAAGCCCGGGCCGTTATCCTCGACCACCAGCCGGTAATGGGATGAATGATTCTCGGGTGGTTGTTGGATTGAAATATTCACCAAACCGCCGGAGGGGACATAACGGAGCGTGTTGATGAGCAGGTTTTCAAGCAGCTGTTCCAGCCTTCGTCCATCCGCCGTAATCCATGCCTCATCCAATGATCCCGTCCAATGGAGGTTCAGCCCCTCGGCTTTAAACCTTGGAAGAAAACGCTCGATGGTATTCCTGCAGAGGGAGATCCAGTCAAGTCGTTCCATCGTTAGGGGGATGGCGCCCGCTTCGAGTCGGGTTAGTTCCAGGAGATCCTGAATCAAGAAATCCATCCGCCGGGCTTCCTCCAGCACATCTTCCAAATAGTCCACCCTCTCTGCAGGTGATAGTGAGACGGATGTGTTGAGAAGGGTCTCCGCATAACCGCGGATCGACGTTAACGGCGTCGCCAGCTCGTGGGAAATATCGGCCAACAACCGGCGCCGCTGCCGGTCACTTTCTTCAACATTTCTTCGGGCCTCGGCTAGACTTTCCGTCATTTTGTTGAAGCGCGAACCCAGCCTGCCGATCTCATCTGCGCCCGGATCGGGTATTCGGGCTTCCAAGTCGCCCTCGGTGATTTTTGCGGCGAGGGTCTCCAATTCGTGTAGACGGCGGACGAAGATCCTGAACATTAATAATCCGGCCAAACCTGCAATAAGAATGGCAAGAGGAAGATAGAGGATCAAGCGGCTCGGGGTGGCTAGGCCCATGGGGCCGGGCGGTCTGAGGGAAGGCAAGGCGACGATGTCACCCAACCTTCCGGACGCCGTGTCCACGGGATACCGGGCCAGGATCCTGGATCTGCGGTGATCCTTGGCGAAATCGGGTGGTGGAAACGGTCTCATTGAGGAGGAATCGCCGTCATCCCGGATCCTTCCTTCAAGAATCCCGGGGAACCGATCCCTCAATTGAGGAGGGTCGTCGTGGGAAGTGATGATGCGTCCATCGATGCCTTGAAACAGAAGAATGACGAAGGGAGACGCCGCGCTTCGTTTTCTCAGAATTTCTTTTATATCCGCGTCGGGCCTCGCCTCAAGCACCCGGCCGACCTCTAGAGCCGTTTCACGTGTCAGTGTTACGGTGCGCTCTTCCATCCATCCCAAGGCGATCGGCTCGACAACCGCGAAAATAATGACTGCCTGGATGATGGTGGCGATGATGAGAACGGCCAAGAATGAGCCGGCAAATGTAACGAACAGACTAGGGGATCGAAGAAGTTTCATTGTGTGTGGTACTCGGGGAAGCGGTATCCGGCTCCCCATACGGTCTGTAAATATTCGGGCTTCGCGGGATCGGTTTCGAGTTTCCGGCGAAGCCGGCTGACGAGGCTGTCGATAGAACGGGGATCGACAACCCGATCCTCACCCCAAACCTGTTCCATCAGGGCTTCGCGTGTGTAAACACGGCCGGCGCGTGAGGCGAGAAAGTATAGGAGATCGAATTCGAGGGAAGTCAGCTCGACAGGGTTCGATCTATGTTCAACAATCCGACGGCCGGGGTCGATCATTAGCTCACCGCGAATGAGGATCTCGCCGTCGGTATTTTTTGTTGCCCGGCGCAGAAGGGCCCTTACGCGCGCGACCAGCTCCAGTGTGCTGAAGGGTTTTGTGAGATAGTCATCGGCCCCGATTTCAAGGCCAAGAACCTTGTCGGCTTCGCTACTCCTCGCCGTCAACATTAGGATTGATACGTTGCTGGAACTTCGAATGCGTCGGGTCAACTCCAATCCGTCAATACCGGGGAGCATGATGTCCATGACGACCAAAGCGGGTTGGAATCGCTGGAACTCCTGAAACACGGATGTCCCTTCATGAATGGTGTGACATGTAAATCCCGCCGCTTCGAGGTTTTTTCTCACAAGCGTCGCGATCCGGCGATCATCCTCTATGATAAGGATTTTCTGGGACATATCAGAAAGACCTCTGATCCAAAAGATAGTATACGGTAAACCCCATACCCAAATCTACGCGATCAGCCGGATGAGTTGAAAGGGTTCTCTTCAAGAGCTCTCTGCAAGAGAAGGACCTGCCCTGAGAGGGGCTCAAGATGCGTCGATTCTTCCGCCAAAAAGGGGGGGGCTGATGGCCGGGAAGGCGATTGACACGCCTGGATATTACCGTTTAGCCTATGACAAGTTGAATTCCAAGAGGATTCAGGTCGGCTCACGCGGTGCCGGCGGGCGGAATTCATGGTCATAAAATAGGGGGGAATGAAATGAAGCAGCGGTTTGCCTTGTTTCTTGTTCTACTGTTGGTTCTCTCCGTCGCGATCCTCCCGGGTTATGCACAACTTGAAGAGAACCTTGGTGGGCTGACGAAAGAGAACCTGGATGGTTATCTTGGGCCGCTGAATACGGCACTTTCCGGAACAATGAACTCCGCCATCTTTAGGACGGGGTTTGTTCCGCAAAGCGGTCTGACATTCAGTATCGGATTGGCTGCTATGGCCGTCGGTTTTGGTGATGATGACGTGACTTACATGCCGAGCGACCCTCCCGGCTTCACCAGTCTCGAAGAAACCCAGGTGCCGACGGTTGTTGGGGATCCTGAGGGACAGGTTGTGGAGGGGCAGAACGGCCTTGCTCAGATTTATCCCGGCGGATTCGACATGAGTGGATTCGAGATCGCCGTTCCCCAGCTCTCGATCGGATCGGCATACGGAACCCGGGCCATTATCAGATATATCGCCCTTGATTTAGGTGATGCCGATATCGGCAGTTTCACCTACTTCGGCTTTGGCGGGCAGCATTCGATTTCTCAATGGTTTGAAACATTGCCGGTCGATCTCGCAGCTGGATTGTTTTTCCAGAGCTTTGAAATAGGCGACATCATGAAAGTCAAAGCGACTCAGTTTAATGTTACCGCAAGCAAAACTTTTGGTGTCGTTCAACCTTATGTGGGACTCGGTTACGACGCCATCAGCACAAATGTTAAATATAAAAACGAGGATCTGGATTCTTCTTTTGATGTCGATCTGGACACCGAAAGCAATGCACATCTAACTCTTGGGGCCATGGCAAAGATCCCCGGTATCGCCGTTTTTATGGAGTTTAATGCGGCGGCGGCCAGTGGATTCGCCTTGGGCTTGGAATTTGGAATATAGGAGGGTGGGATCATGCGAAAAACGATACTCTTAAATCTCGGTCTCCTTATCTTCCTGTCCTTTATGCTTCAGGGAGCTAAATGCCCAGGGATTCCGGAAACAGAGAAGATCGAAATCACCGTGGTGACAGAGCAGTTTGTGGAGCTCAAGTTCCTGGCCCGGGGGGACATCAACGTACACAGCGATATTCAATATATCGATGTTGATCAACTCCGGCAGGATATTGATGACCTTGGTATTGAAATCGATAAAGTCGATACGTTGCGCGTATCGGCGGTGGAATACGGGACGGTGGCTTATTATGAACCGGCTCAGGATCGGGCTATCACCAACGGAAATGTCACGGTTATCCGAACCGACACACAGGCCCAGGCTCTTCTCGTTTCCAATTTCAACATGTCTGTGTACCCGCTTTTAGGTCAATTAGCGCCGGCGCCGATTGTGGCGGGCGGTATTGACTTCATCAATGATCTTCTGGCCGACCTGTTGACGGCGCTTCAGAACGGTACGAATCCGACACTCGGTGTTGAGGGCATTGTCACTGGAAGCTCAGAGCCCTCCGGACGGGAGTCGAACTTTGATTGGCGGATGCGGATCTATTTCCAGATTCCGGGCGGATTCCCTGTGGATGTTGTTGACATATAATTTCTTCGGGTAAATTTGGCAATACGACGCCGGCGGGGTTTCTCCCGCCGGCGCTATCACAACTTCAGATTGTTTATGAAATGAAATCCGCTCGATCAGGCGGCCTCTTTAATATCCGGCATTTCATGAACCAGCGATTTTGTAATAGCGGCATAAAGATGAGACAGATTGGCCGGCTTCTGCACGGATATTGGGGTATCAATACCCAAAGCTTCGGCTCTTTGTCTCCATGGCATCGCGGGCGTCAGAAAAATAATAGGCAGGCGGCGCCAAGAGGGTGTTTCCTTGATTCTGCGGGCCAGCTCAAATCCATCCATTTCCGGCATATTTGCGTCGATGATAGCGAGATCGATTTTGCAGCCTTCTTCTTTTGCCTTTTCGAGCCGGTTCATTGCTCCTTCACCGCTCCACTGGGAGCAAACATTCATTCCCCATGCTTCCAAATCCTGTGCAATGGAGAACCGGGTCGATGGATGGTCATCGACCAGAAGAACATTGAGATTTCGCCAATCCTCGGCGGCAGCGAAGTCATTCCGCGGTACTGCGGCGCACTTCCCCACTTTGCTTGTAAAATGGAAGCAGCTTCCTTCGCCGAGAATGCTATCAAAACCAATGGACCCACCCATCAGTTCCACCAGCGTTCGTGAAATGACGAGTCCGAGACCGGTGCCGCCATATCTCCGCGTGGTCGAGCTGTCAATCTGGGTGAAAGGCTGAAACAGGGTCGAGTGCATTTCCTTGGGAATCCCGATGCCGGTATCATTGACTTCAAAGCGAATCAGCATCGAATCGGAATTCTCCTCTTCAACGTTGACCTGCACCAAGACCTCTCCCTGTTGGGTGAATTTGATGGCGTTTCCTAGAAGGTTGAGAAGGATCTGCCGGATCCGGTTGGGATCTCCAATGACAACCTTGGGAACATGAGGAGGTATGAGATAAATCAATTCAAGTTTTTTGCGACAGGCGCGTTCCGCCACAATGTTCGATGCTTCCTCAACAATTGTACGGATCGGAAATTCAATCGATTCAATGTCGAGTTTTCCGGCCTCAATCTTCGAAAAATCGAGGATATCATTTATAAGGGTCAGAAGAGCATCCGCCGATTTTTTCAGCGTCTTTGCAAACTCCCGTTGTTCTTCATCCAGATCGGTGTCAAGGAGGAGGCTGATCATCCCGATGACGCCATTCATAGGGGTTCGGATCTCATGGCTCATTGTTGCGAGAAACTCGCTCTTTGCCAGTGCCGTCTTCTCGGCCGCCGATTTGGCCAGATGGATCTCTTCCTCCGCTCTCTTGCGCTCGGTGATGTTCCTCACGAAGAGAATCATTTGATCTTCGGTCAGCGGAACGATCCGGGCCTCGTAATGATACAAGTTTCCCTTGATGGTGAGCTCATACTCAAAACTTCTAAGCTTTCCATCCCGGTGTGTTTCCTGGATCATCTGGTGAAAGCGCCCACCGATTTCGGGTTCCGGAATATCCTGAATCCTCTTGCCAATCTGCTGACCCGCTGGAATGAGAAGATCGGGAGAATGCGACGCCTTGCAGTCAATAATCACGCCGTTGCTATCCACGCGATAAAAGAGGTCCGGAAGGGCTTGAACCACAGCGCGGATCTCAGAGTTAGCTTCCAGTAATTCTTTTGAGCTCAGATCAAGCGATCGCTCGATCATTTTCCGGTCTTCATCCGACTGAATATAAGCGGCATTCACGGCCTCAATGAAGTTCTTCAGCTCGGCCGTGCAGGTATCAACATTTCCCAGGTGGCGCCTAAGTTGCCGCTGGAGAAGGCTGTGCAAACTAGGCTGCTTTTTCATCTTCCCACATGGTCGTAATGGTCATCGTCTGATTATGCAGCTCACATTTGGCGTTCGGCGAAAAAGGGGAGATCTCGCCATAGGAATAAAAGCCCGTCAAAACAGTATGCTGTCCCAAGACATCCCTGACGCATTCGATTTCCTCTTCGACACGTTGATTCAGAACCAGTTTCCGGCCGACACAACTGATGAGGATTGCGAGATCCGGGGTTCTCGAGCCGCCGGCTTCATAACTTGCCGTCGCAGCGCCCGCCGCACCATCGATCAGGCGATCAAAATTCGCTCTCATAAGCTGCGCGTAACTGCCTTCCGGAATATCGCCTGCAAATGTCATACTCTGCTTTTCTTCATCAATAGCTAATATGGTCCGTACCACCGCGCGCTCGTTTCCTGGAACTTTAACATTTAGTGGAAAGAGAAGAGCCGTTGATGGGAGCCCCCCGGCATGTTCACCGAGATATTCCTTGTAGAGGACCAGGGCCGATTTGCCATCCAGTTGATAAAGAATGTTGCCCTCGGATTTTGTCACAAGCCGTTCCGGGCCGAATGTATCCCAGCCCCCAAGCGATGCATAACCTATGTGCAAGTCGCCCCCATAGAATCCGATCGCCGCCACGAGATTCCGCTTTGCCTTGCCCTCTTTGATGACAAAAGTCCGGCCGAAACGGGTTCCATCACCAGAGAGTCCTCCTGTTGCCGTGACCTCTTTAGGAAGATTTTTTAACAAACCCTTGACCAGCTCACTGCCATTGATATTGAGCCCATCGGAAAGGAGAAAGATATGGACCAATCCCTTGGGATCGAACGCACGGGCCAGCCGCCTTCCTACGCTGCGGCTTTGATCACTGTTGGGGATTTCTTCGGTGACAATCTGAAACCGGGTGCTCTTGAACTCAATCGCCGTCGCCACGAGCGTATCGTCACTCACCTCAGTGCTGCAAATCTCACCCGCGGTCGAACACCCAAAGATATGTGCGTTGGGATAAGCTCGGTACAGGTCCGATAAAAGGTCTTCCCGCTCAATGATCGAGGTGCCGGCAAAAACAAAGACAAGCTGGGCTTTCTCTCCAAGACCATCCCCTCGCATCTCACTCCAACCTTCCGATTCGGACCAGTGTCTCTGTTCGACTTTCATGACGATGCCTCCGTCTGATTCCCCAAAATTCGCGTGATCACAAGAATGTTTGAATCGCATATTCCTACTGAGATTGTCGGCTTAGATGGCAGGGTTCATTATTCATGGTTTCTTGGCGCCAGATCTTTCTCTCATGATTATTTTTCCCGCTGACTCTTGCCATGGGAATGAACAAAAATCGTACAAGTCATGAGGCGATATCTATTGATATTAAAAGAGTTAGCTCGTTAAGGATCAGAATCCAATAGGCGGGGTTTATATTATTAGATATTCTGTTGCAAAAATTAAGCTAAACTTAAGTATCGTCCAGCTCTGGATGCTCCAGATAGACCCATTCATGTGATGATCATTTTGTCAGCGGAGGGCGAGGGACTCGAACCCCCAAGCGGTCGCCCGCGGCGGATTTCAAATCCGCTGCCTTACCAATTAGACTAGCCCTCCGACCTCCGGATCTTACGATTTTCCCGGTCTGAGGAAAAGAGGAACTCCGACAAGAGCTTTACAGTAATATCCTTGGGAGGGGAGATTTCCCCGCGGCGCCGATCATGGGAGGGGAGAACACCCCCGCGGCGCCGATCATGGGAGGGGAGTCCCCCACATCTCGTTGACAGGCCCTAAACCCCTCCCTAGACTGAAAATCTGTGAATCAAAGAAATGCGAACATCATCCGGCTGCTGACGCTGGCCGTCCTGCTTGCCGTCACCTTCCTCGCCTGCTCAGAGGAAGATAATCCCTATTGGTATTTGGATGGGAATCGTGCCCCCGGCAATGTCATCCCGGATACGGTCTGGGTAATGGCGGATCGGGATACAACGGTAGAAATCGAGATCAACACCGGTTCCTCACCCTATTTGTTTGTTGGTGAGCATGGCGGTCTCGAGATGGTCGCCTACCTTAAATTCACCAGCCTTCCCGATACCGCCTCCGTGGCCTATGCCCTGCTTGATCTCAACATTGATGGTGGGACCGGCGAGCCGTTCCAGATCCAGATCCAGGCGGTAACCTCGAATTTCGATTGGGAGGAGTCGGAAATCCGTTGGGAGAACCGGCCTGAGGTAGATCCGGCGCCTCTTTGGGCTTCGGCCGAACCGATCTCCTGGGGAGAGGATACCACTCTCTACGCAGCCGTTCTGAAGATCCCAGGCCGCATCATTAATGATTGGATCGAGAACAGCGAGGGGAACGGCGGCATTCGGATCTCGAAATCGCGGGCGGACGCCTCTCTGGGTATCATCAAGATCCTCTCTTCGGAGGCGGTGCTTGATACCGGCGGGGTCACCATCGTCAATCCACCCCTCACGATCACCATGGCCGATTCCAGCCGAAGCGTCCGCGGGCCCGCCCAAGACGCCTATGTCCAAACGCGGATCGAAGGCGACCCCTGGGGCTCCGATCCGACGTGGCTCGGCGTGGGAGGAGGCCGGCCCCGCCGAACCTTCATCGGGTTTAATCTCTCCGCGCTCCATGATTCGCTCAGCAGCGGAACGGTTTTCTCAGTCGCACAGGCGGCGCTCATCCTGAATCCGCTGGAAGGCGCCGTAGATGACTTGCCCATCACCGATTCGCTCCGTGTCTCCATCATTCCGATCGAGACCGATCCCGCCTGGTCCGAGAACGATTCGATTCCCGACTCGCTCCAGGTCGAATCGGGGGCTGTGACGAGAGGGAATATCGAGCTCAGCGAAGAGGTGGCTGAATTCAATGTGACCCGTCTTGTCTCCGACTGGATCACCCACACACCTATAAATGGCGGACTCGCCGTTATCGCCGATATAGAAACCCGCACCCTGAACGGCATCCGCCTTGCCAGCCGCTTGGATCCGGAACGTGGTCCCCGGTTGCGCATCATCGTGACCTATTCGACAACTCCCAGACCGGGGGGCAAATGATGATGCGTCGATGGATGCTGCTGACCCTGCTATTGAGCACTTTGCCGGCACCCTTGCTGACCACTGGTGCTTGGGGTGAATCGATATTTTCACGGGAAGCTTTGGGTGAATGGCGGGAACCTTACGACCTCCGAGCGCAGGGGATGGGTGGCGTCTCCATCGCGATCCGTGATTCCTTCCCGCATGCGCAGCAGAATCCCGCCGGTATCATATTCAGCCGGCTCAGTATCGCCTATGTCTCAATCTATCCGGAGAAACGTTGGCTCAGGGTCCCCGCTGACGGCTCCGCCTGCCCTAATGGCTTGGAATGTCCTTCTTCCGGCGGCACGAAATCACAGGTTTCAGGTGGTTTGGCGAATATTCACAGTGTTATCAAATTGGGGCCGCGCTGGAGCCTGGGTCTTGGCGTCCGGCAGATCAATGATCCCGCCTATCAAATCGTTAATATGATTGATAGTGGGGGGATTGGCGAGGCTGAGCGCCAGGAAGAAGGAACCGGTGGCTTTTTATCTTATACATTAGGTCTTGCCTATAGAGTATCGCCGGATTTTTCCATTGGATTCGAAGGATCCCGTATCAGCGGCGCCATCACCGACATTGTTGAATACAATTTCACCAACGGCAATTACATGGATACACGGGATGAACTGACCACCCGGATGAAGAAAGGGTGGCAGGGCCGTCTTGGATTCCTTTGGGCTCCCGGCCGCCTTGCCATGGGCGGTTTCTATGCCACCGCGGTAGCGGCTGACGGCACCTGGAATTGGCGCAATCAGGATGGCGTGCAGACGAGGCTGTCCTTTGATATCGACCTGCCTCCCTCCGCCGGATATGGCATGGCGCTTGATCTTGGGGATCGTTGGCGCGCCGGCTACGATATTGTATGGCGGGGCTGGTCGAAGGCGAAATTCCCCGCGCTGGATGGATCGGAACCAGACTACACTGATACCTGGCGGATCGGGTTGGGTGTGGAAAAGATCGGTGAGGTCAGCACGCGGGCGCGATTTGGGGAGGGTGTTTCTCTCCGCGCGGGATTGAGTTACACGCCTTGGTATTTTGAAAACGCCGAAGGGCGCCGCGTGACGGAATCGGCTGTTTCGATGGGGCTCGGTCTCCCGCTCTCCAAGGACCGGGGCCGTATTGATTTTCTCCTGGAACTTGGCAAGCGATCCGTCGAAGAAATGAAACGCCCCGACGAAATTTTCCTCCGTCTCGGTCTTGGCGCCACTTATGGCAGCATGCCGCGAGAATACTAAGCCAGTTCTTTTCTTTCCATCACCGCGATCCGGCGAAACGTACCGGAAAACGAGCCGTAAAGTGTACCGGGAAATGAGCGGCGAAGCGAGCGCGCAATTGCAATGAATCGTATTGTCTACTTGGATCGAGTTAAAGCCCTTGGGATGCTCCTGGTTTTTTTTGGTCATTTTATTGAGAAACTCTATTTTGCACAGGCCCCCGGCGCTTTGCTTCAATGGAAGGCCGTCTATGCGATGCATATGCCTCTCTTCTTTTTCCTGGCGGGGGTTTTTTGGAAGCCGGGAAGAAGATGGTTTCTGGGAACGGCGCTGAACAAAATAAAAACGCGCCTGATTCCCGTCATTCTCTTTTCATTGATCGCTCTGCCCTTCTGGTTCTTGATTTCGACGCCCGTTATCGATATGTCGCGCAGAGCCGCCTTATACATATCGGGATCACCAAAACTGAATTGGCTTTGCTGGTTTCTGGTTTGCCTCTTCACGCTGGAAATCCTACTTTTGGTTTACTCGAGGTTTTTTAGGGGATTCGGCCGCGGCAGGATCATCGGTCTCGCTCTTTTTTGTTATGTCATCGGCTGGGGGTTCGCCGATTACGGGGATAAGTTGAGTTTTTGGACGGGCATTCGCAAGAATTTCTGGTTCTTGAATGAATCGCTGACCGCGGCGGGAATCTACCTAACCGGCTTTCTCTTCAGGGATCTGCTTTTTGAAGCTGTTCGACCGGTGAGGGATTTTGTTATTCTTCTGGGTGCCGGAATTATCTTTTTCGCGACATTCAATCTGAACCAGGGGCCATTTGAGCATCTTTATCCGGTCGCCATCATGGCGGCATCAAGACACGGCCAGCCGGTGCTCTTTGTTCTGACCGCGCTGGCAGGGATAATCTTTGTTATCTGGTTGCTGAAAATGATTCCTTTAAAAGCCCCCCTGGCTGATTTTATCGGGCGGAACACGATTATCTATCTCGGTTTGAATGGGCTCTGCTTCCACTTTTTTGATACTTGGATCTATGAATGGGTCGGGTACACGCCTGGGAGCCCTTGGATGACATTCGGCTATACAATGGTCTATTCAATTGTAATGATGATGTTCTTCATTCCAATGGCCTGGATGTTGAGGCGCTTCGTGCCTGAGTTGGTCGGCCTGCCCTGGTCGGGGTCGTCGCTTCTCCCAAAGATGAAGTGGGGGCAATAGATCCGGGCCATCTCAATCAGTGTGTGCTTGAGCTTCACTTTACGAATCCATCCAGCAACAGTTCGAGTGCTTGCCAGCCGACGGAGCTGCAGATATCCTTGATCGTTTCGGTTTGCTCCGCATCGCGGCTCAACAACGCCCCTTCGATCATGAAGACTTTGTACTCACGCTCCATGGCGCCGTGGTATGTTGCCAGCACACACCCGGTGGCGCTGAGTCCGCAGAGAAAGAGCGTGTTGATGCCTCGCTGTTTTAAAAGCTCGTCCAATTCTGTTTTGACAAAGGCGCTGGGATAATTCTTGACGATTTTTGGGTCGTCATCCTGAATGAATACAGATTCCGGGAATTGAAACTCCTCACTCTCGGGATCCGGACCCCATTCGGGATCAGTATGATAGACGCGAATGACCGGCAATTCATGCCGGCGAAAGAGCCAGATGGCACCGTTGATCATTCGCAGGGAGCTTTCTTGCTCATCCTCGTCCATCATCGGGATAAACTTATTCTGTACATCAATCACAAGAAGCGCCGGCCTTATCGGCCGAGGTTCTTCATCCTGGGCCGGTGTGATCACCGGTGTAGCCAAGATGACGAGCATGGCGATAACGATTAGTCTTTTCATAATCACTCCTGCAGTTTGTGAGCAGTGAAAAGCAGAAGAAAATATCCGATAAACAAACCAAAAACAAACGGAACCACAGGGAATGAACCAAACCGGGTCATAAACCCCTGCGGTTCCGCATATAGAGTACACCATTTCGCCGGCCTTTATAGGAAAAAGATCAGCGAATTAAGACGATCCGTTTGGTCTGTTTCTCCCCCATGAAAGGAAGCTGGTAGAAATAAATCCCTGATGCGACAGGGGCGCCATTGTCGTTGCGGCCGTCCCATTTCACATGATGGATACCGGCGGAACGATCCTCGTTAACAAGGGTTCGGACCAAACGCCCCGCAGGATCGAAAACGTTCAGATGCACCGGCACCCCTCCGGATCCGCCGGGGATCGTATAGGTGATCGTTGTCGACTGGCGGAATGGGTTTGGAGCCGCCTGTCCGAGATGGACGGACCAGGGAAGCGGTTCGCTATCGACTGCGCTGGGATCGCAGGTATCGGTGCCCCATGCCCCGATAAGATCGCACTCCACATTGGGAGGGGAGAAGGGGGCGCAGGGTGAATCGATTGCAATGGCGTAATCCCCGATCTGAGGATTGCAGAACAACGGATCCTCGCAGATATTTCCGTCAACGCCCTCTTGCCCCGCGATGCTTCCGACCCAATCACCGCCGCTATTCCCGTAGATGTCGCAGCAGCTCAAGATGACGCTCTGCGAGAGGCAATGAACAGCTTCCATTTGGTCGTTATAAGCGAACAAGGAGTTTTGCACATTGAAGGTGTTTGAATTGGTGCAAAGCGCGGATCCGTGAACCTCGGCCGCATTGTCCGCGAAAGTGCAGTTCGAAATCACCGGCAGGGAGTTGCTGACATAGATGGCGCCGCCGTTATCCGCACTGTTATCATAGAATGTACAATTGATGAACGATGCGTCGGATTGCCCCGAGCAATAAATCGCTCCTCCGCTGATCCCGGTATGGTTGTTGCTGAAAACGCAATTGATGAAGGTTGGATTCGAGGCGTCCCGGCACCATGCCGCGCCGCCGCTGTCATACCGGCGGTATCCGTTTCTAACCTTGATGCCCTCGACAACCGCGTCGGGCCCCTCGGCCGAACGGAAATAGAAACCCCGTTGTGTCGAGGATTCGGAGCCTTGGCAGTCAATGACACAGGCATAGGGATTCCCGCTTTGCGAGCGGAGCGTAATCGCCCGGCCGCCAAAATCCAGGTTCCGGTTGCCGTCACCAACGTAGATTCCATTGGTCAATTCGATAATGTAGCCGTCCAGGGAGGCATCGATCGCCTCCTGAATTGTGGGGAAATCTCCAGAGCCGTCGGCTGAGACGATGACCACATCGCAACCCAAGGGGAGCGCCCCGATCTGCCCGCAGGTGGGATTATAGTCGGCCCGGCAAGGGGACTCCGATTGCAGATGGAAGTTCTCGTTCTCTTGATCGCAGAAGAGCGGGTCTTCCGATATATTACCGTCGACTCCATATTGATCGGCGATGCACCCGACCCAGTCGCCACCGGTGTTGTTGAAGATATCGCAGCAGACGAGCGGATCGGAAATCACGCCGCCTTCACATTGAACCGCGCCGCCGCCGGTCCCCGAGACAATAATGCCGTTTTCAAACTCGGCGGCTGAGTCATCCGAGATCCATAAGGCGCCGCCGGCGAGAGCCCCGTTCGCAAAGAAAGTACAATGTGTAATACTCGGCTGCGCACCATCTTGAACGATGATGGCTCCGCCGTTGCCGGCGGCTAGATTCGACGAGAAGATCGATTCAGTGATGAGAGGCGAGGAGCCGGAGCATAAGATCCCTCCGCCGTTGTTCAACGATTCGCTGTCGCGGATCAGGCAATTCCTAATAGTGGGGGACGAGTTGTTCGCGCACACGATCGCCGCGCCACTGCTATCGGCGCCCATGTAACCATTGCGGATGGTGATCCCTTCCAGCACCGAGGAGGCTCCTTCCCCGGAGACAAAATTGAATCCCCGATGTTCCTCGGGATTCCCTTCGCAGTCGATGATGCAGTATTCCGGATCTCCGCCGGCCGATCGAACCGTGATGGGATGCCCATTGAAATTGAGATCACGGTTGCCCTCACCGGTAAAGACCCCGTCGCCGAGTTCAATGATATCGGCATCCAAAACATCATCAATCGCCGCTTGGATGGTGGGGTAGTCACCCGATCCATCCGGCAAAACCGTAAAGACATAGCCGATTTTCGGCATGATCCGCCGGTAGAGTTTTTCCTGGCCTATGTCATAGGTGTGGTAAATGGCATCGATGCTGAACCATGCATTATACGAACCGCCCCATCCATAGTTCATGTGATACTGATTGAAGCCCTGCGTGTCACGCCATCCGTCACATACGATGGCGTGTCCTTCAGTGGCGCTGTAGCGGAATGAATAGGCCATCGGCCGTCCCGCATCGATTTCATCCTGAATGATATGAAACCAGCTGTCAGGATCATGCGAACTCCGGCTCACTTCATTGATCGTATTGTCATAGCGGAAATAATTCGGGAGCACATCGATAATATCGCTGGTATAGGCCCCGGAACCACAGGCGCCGTACACCATCTCAAAGGCGATGCCGACCTCATAATTGAGTTCGGCCAGGGCGTCCTCTTGCTCCGGCGTGCACCCGCCGGTGCAGCTATTGGGCATATTGTCCCAATCGTATGGATCGGAGAATTCGGCATAGAGCCAATCGCCGGGCGAGCTGCCTCCGCATGAGGTGTCGCCGCCCCAGTAGTAGGACCAGCCACTGACACCGCGCGGCGGCCAATTCCAATATCTCATGATCTGGGCGGTGGCCGTGGCGACACATCCGACCACACAGCGACCCCCGTCACCCATTGGGGCGTAATTGTTATAGGGATCTCCCTGGTGCCAAGCCGTCGTGAGCAGCGGCCCGACCTCGCCTCGCGAGAAGAGCGGATCCTCGCCGAGAGAGCGGGCAAAATCAGCCGGATGGGCCAGGTAGCGGTCCCATGTCTCGCGGTGGGCGCGATCAAAAAGAACCTCGCCGGTCGCGGGCTGGGCGGCCGCGAGGCTGCCGTATCTTTCCATGAAGAGTTGAGCGCGATGCTTAAGGATTTCCCGCAGAAGTTGGGGGAATCCCTGAGCTTGTTGGACATCGAGTCCGCAGGTCTCGGAGGAGACCTTAACCGGGGACATCTCCATCAGGACGGGAACGACAATATGACCCTGCGGGAAGATTGAATAGCAGCGTGCCAGAAGGGTTTCACCCACACGGATCTCCTGGACACTCTCGATCCGCGGATGGATCTCTCCGGCCCAATCGCCGTGCTGATGGACCATGGTGGCCAGCCAGTTCGTGGCGACCGTTTCCATCTCATCCGCCGTCGCTGTCTCAGCCCGGGCTTCCAAGGGAAGCAGACTCAACACCCCGAGGAGGATGAGGATAAGAAGACCGGGGATGGAATTTTGAAGATACCAATGCTTGTTCTGATTGCGACACAACATGCTATGGGCTCCCTCCTGTTGCGGTTGAAGAGAAGGTTTAAAGAGAAAACGCGGCCTTCAAACCTCGCCTATCCTAATTATACGTGAAAACCACCTCAAAATCACCCCAAATTCCAAGCGATCTTCGTCTGATGCAGCGCCTTAGAACGATCTTAAACAATCAGTTGCCGGGCATGGGCCGGATGTGAGACCACTTCGGCCTCATTTCATATCCATTGGGAACAGACCCCCGTCTATCTGGTACAAAGAGCGAGTGCGGCAGCCGGAGATTCAATGTGTTTCGGCTGAGAAGAACTCCCGCACCGAGGAGGGGATAAGATGAGCGTTGATAATAGGGGTTTTTTAAAGCTCCTCACTCTTGGCTGTTGGGTCCTGCTCCTATCGGGAGGACCGATCCGGCCGGCGGGCGCGCTGTGCCTGGGGGATGAACCCCAGATCATTCTGGATTGCCTGAGCCGGGCCCATGGGGAGCTGGATATTGAATTTTATAAGCAGCTGCTGGCGGAGGATTTCCATTATCTGCACGCCACCGGAGGCGCGGATTGGGACTATGCGAGGGAATTGGCCGCGGTTGAAGGGACTTTTGAAGCGTACAGCAAGGGCTCGATCACGATGACCATTCAGGATGGTTTCGACATTGTGGAGGGGTCGAAAAGCGGCGACTATTGGATTGAGAATCTGACCGTCAGACTCGAATTTGATATTGATGGCCCCGGCGGTGAGGAGCCTTTCTTCGCCACCAAGCGAGGCCTGCAGATGGGCGTCCGGCTCATCCAGAGCCCGGAACCGCATCTTGTGATCTTTGAATGCCGTGAGCCGGAGGGCGCCACGAGTTTCAGCCGCTGATCGGCACGGCGCAGAGTATAGCTTGCCGGAGGGCGCCCGCAGCAGGTTTTATGGAATGGAGACCGCGCCCATGAGATAGAGATTGGGATTCCTTGCATTCGCGCTTCTTGTCCTTTTTTCTTGTTCAAGAGAAGTCGAACAAAGTGATTCAATCGTCGGAGTGGCCCCAATGGGAGCCACTCCGACGATTGATGGGATATTTCAGGATGGCGAGTGGGCCGACGCCAACACCATCGTCCTGGATAGCACAAAAACAATCCATCTGAAGCATGACAAAGAAAATCTCTACATCGCTCTCGATGGGGATGGCGGCAACATCTATGTCCTGAAGGATGATCTTATTACAATCCTCCATGCTTCATTTTCCCTGGGTTGGGCCGAATACTCGAAACGGAATGGCACTTCATGGGATTGTCAAAGGGAGTACAACTGGGAGTTGTATAAACTTCAGGAGAAGACAGAGGCTGAGATCAGCGGAGGGATGAACCGATATCTCACGAATAAGGGATGGGTTGCCAGCTTGATCCCGATGGGAAACCCGGCTCAGACCGAATACGCGATCTCGTTTGAGTGGCTGGGTCTCTCCAGCCGGATAGAATCAGTAAAAAAGATGAAGACACCCAGAATCCTCATTTCTTCAATACAAAATATCCCTCCTGCAGAACGCCGGGGCCGGGATATTGTCCGGAGGTGATCGAACTGGATCCCGCCGATTGGGGGGAAATCCTGATCAAGGCCGGTGACTGAGAGAACAAAAATAGGGACGCTGCGCATCCTCGAAGAGGAGAGATCCCTCTTAGCGACCGGGTGGCGGCGAGGCATACGGACAGCAGCGACTCTCTTCATCGGAATCCCGCTCCCATCCGGCGGAGAACGCCATTTCTTCACTCGGCCAGCGCGAACTTGCCGAGTTCCATCCTTCTCTGTGGACGCTACACCCCCACTATGCCTATTGGCCCACGATGGAGCGCTGCTTGTTTACCGGGTGAACCGGCTTAAGGGTTCCTAATTCACCCATAAAAATGGAAGGCCGAATACTCTCACCCAGGAACAGAATTACCGGCGGCGATGTCTGAAGGGAAGGAACAGAAAAGCGGCAACTCAAAACAACGCCCACGAATTGCACAAACCCTCGCCCTTGATTGGCGTTGACGGATGCGGAAGGCGCAATTGATTGCGAGCAATCCGGAACCCGAACGGTTCGGCGATGCCATTCAATCGCGCACGGAGTACAAAACTGAACGATTGCTGGATGTGCATCTCGTGACCGACGAGGATATTGCGAATCAAACGTGCTATGCCGGGAAGATCGGCGCAGCATCGTTTCAGCGCTCGTGTTACCTCTTGGCAGAAATCGGGCCGTTAACTTCATTTCTTGAGATTCATCCGGTTTCTTTCTGCATTTAAATGAGATGAGCGGTTTATATCCCGCTAAAATGCGGAGATAATCGAATTCCTGATTGCGGTACTCAGCCTTGACTACTCTATTTTAAGCCTCTATTATAGAAAAGTTGTGCACAATTAAATGTGCGCCTATTGCGAGGGTATGCACATCCAGGAGCAGAAGGTTGGTAGCGGAAGAAGTCCACTCACCAACAGCTTGCATGCCATCCCCAGCCTGGTATGCCCTCGATTCATCAAGATTTATTAAATGGCATGTTGGCGAACGCAATCTCACCGGAATGGAGGAATTATGCCTTCCGAAAACAGGCGTACAGCTGTCGAAAGCGCTCTCCGCCTTTATGATATCAAAACCACTGATGACTTTCCTCCCTGGCTGACTTTCGAGTCACTTGTGCAGTTTCTTCACGAGAACATGAGACCATACGAAGATAAACCCCGCGATATCGCAAAGGCCCTGGAATACGCCCTTTCGGCGGCGGAGGGGAAAGGCGGCTTCATTCTCGTTGCTGCGAGGGATTCAGAGATGGTGGGCGCTATTGTGATTTTGAAGACGGGCATGTCGGGCTATATCCCGGAAAATCTGCTTGTTTTTGTTGGTGTCCAACCTTCAGAGCGGGGTCATGGAATCGGTGGAAGGCTCGTAAACGAAGCGCTTGATCGTTGCGAGGGAAGTATGAAGCTTCATGTCGAGTATGACAATCCGGCGAAACGGCTTTATGAACGAATCGGCTTCACAACCAAATATGCGGAGATGCGCTGCTCCAGAGAGGAGCGAATATGACCCGTGTGGTAATCAATCTTAGGGCCCTGCGACATAACCTCAACACGGTAGACAAGTGGATGCAGGGCAGCGGCGCTCAGTGGACCCTGGTGACCAAAGTCCTCTGCGGACATGAGGCCACGTTGCGAGCCCTGCATAATACTGGTGTACAATCAATGGGCGAGTCACGCCTCGAAAACCTGCGCGCTATTCGCTCTATTGCGCCCGAGGTGGAGACATGGTATCTACGCGTACCGGCCCTGGCGTCGATTTCCGATGTGATCGATTTGGCGACGGTGACACTGAACACGGAAGATGAAACGATTCATGCCCTCAATGAGGAGGCGAAGCGGCGAGGCAGGATTCATCGAATCATTATCATGATCGAGCTTGGTGACCTAAGAGAGGGAATTCTACCGGGGTCGCTTATAAATTTCTACAACCATATTTTTCAACTGGACCATATAGATGTTCTTGGCATAGGAGCCAATCTGGGGTGCCTGGCCGGCGCCGTACCGAATGTCGACCAGTATATGCAGCTTATCATGTACCGCGAATTATTAGAGTTGAAGTTCGGACAGAAACTGCCCTTCATTTCAGCGGGGACAAGCGCGACATTGCCGCTTGTGCTCGACGGCCAGCTGCCGGAGGCCGTCAATCATTTCCGGATTGGCGAGGCGGTTTTCCTCGGTACAGACCTGGTTAATGGAGGATTGCTGCCCGAGCTGCGTAACGATGTCTTTACGCTGGAAGCGGAAATAACCGAAATCAAGAGGAAAAGTCTATTTTCGGATGTCGAAACAGCCGAAATCGGACCCTTTAAGAAAGAATATGCCGAGGAGTTCAGGCCGGGGCAGCGCGGATATCGCGCCTTGGTTAACGTGGGCGAGCTGGACACAGAAGTCAGCGGGCTCATACCTGAGAATCCGAATTTTCACATTGCCGGCGCCAGCAGTGATGTTTCGGTTGTCAACGTCGGTGACAGCCCCGGAGGGCTTTCGGTGGGTGATGTTATGTGCTTCCGAATGACCTACTCGGCCCTGGTGCGCATTATGGCCAATAAATATGTTGATGTTGATGTCGAGCCGTCGCTCAAGGAGTACATCGCTCTGCAGGACGATGAGCCGGAGATACCGATACTCCCGGTTCTCGATTGCTCTGAAACTATCAATGAACCGGGCCCCAAATGAGAGGAGACTTCATCGAGTGAATCCGTCAATGAGTAAAATCCTCATTAAGCGAAGCTGATGATGAGTGAATGCCATCATGAGTGATAACGACCTGATTAAGCTGCGCCAAGAGCTCCACCGGCGCGCCGAAACCGCACACGAAGAACACAGGACGGCGTCATTCATAACAGAAACTCTTTTGCGGACAAAGCCTGCAATCTTGCACGGGAAAGTGGGCGGCCGCGGCATTGCGGCCGAGTACCACAGTGCCTCTCGCGGTCCCACAGTGCTTCTGCGCTGTGAACTGGATGCACTTCCCATTCCTGAACAGGCAAGTATTCCCTATTCATCGCAAAACCCGGGAGTCTCACATAAATGCGGGCACGACGGCCATATGGCCGCTATGGTGGGGCTGGCCAATCGGCTCGGAGCGGCGTCCCCGGCCTGCGGCCGGGTCATCCTTCTTTTCCAACCGGCGGAAGAGACAGGCGAAGGAGCGCATTTAGTATTGGATGATCCAGTTTTAAAAAAACTGCAGCCGGATTGGGTTTTCGCCTTTCACAATCTGCCTGGATATGATCTGGGAAAAGTGATTATCCGCCCGGGGACTTTTGCCTATGGTTCGCGGGGTCTTGCCATAACATTGACCGGAGCCACAGCGCATGCCGCCGAGCCGGAGGCCGGGCGGAGTCCGGCTCTGGCTATGGCACAGATTATCGAGGGGCTCAGCGCCCTTTCCGGCGCACAGACAGGTCCCGGCGAGCCGGCACTTGCAACGGTTATACATGCCCGGCTCGGTGTAGAGGCTTTCGGCACCACTCCTGGTGAAGGGGTCGTGATGGTGACTCTACGCGGAGCTTTAGAAGAGGATATTGACCGGCTTGAAAGGACATGCCGAGACCTTGCACTAAGAATCGCGAAGGCGGAAGGATTGGATATCGATATTGAGAAGCGCGAGCCCTTCCCGGCTACGGTCAATGATTCGGAAGCGGTTCAGATTGTGCGGAATGCCGCCTTGGCCGCCGGGCTGGAGGTCATTGAGTTGCCGCATCCCTTCAGGTGGTCCGAGGACTTTGGGCATTTCACGAAATTACACCGCGGTGCTCTGTTTGGTTTGGGTGCGGGGCCGGATCATCCGTCCCTGCATCACCCGGACTATGACTTTCCGGATAAGATTTTAGGCCCTGCCGTCGCAGTGCTGGGTGGGATTGTCGATCGAATTTGCGGCTAAAGGCTTTGGATTTAAGACAGGAAGATGAGGTACGATGCATTACTCCTCATATGTGGAAATCAGCCGATCAAGTTACAACCGCAATGTAAAATTTCTGCGGAAACTTTTGGGCCCCGGCGTGCGCTTCAGCTCCGTCATCAAGGGAAATGCGTATGGCCATGATATTGCCACCTTCCTGCCTTTGGCGGAGACATGCGGCGTCGATCACTTCTCGGTTTTCAGCGCGGAGGAAGCACTGGTGGCCGATCAATGCCGTGGGGAGAAGACCGAACTGCTCATCCTTGGATACATTGACAATGCCGAGCTGGAATGGGCGATTGACCGTCGGATAGCTTTCTATGTGCCGGATTTCAACCGCTTGAAGGCTGCCGAAGCAGCGGCGCGCAAAGTCAACAAACCCGCGCGTATTCACCTGGAGCTGGAAACCGGGATGAACCGCACCGGGATGGAGGGCGAAGAACTCGAGCGCGCCGCCGGCTTCTGCTTGTCGAATCCTGGATGTCTTCTTGTTGAGGGAATCTGCACACATTTGGCAGGCGCCGAGAGTGTTGCCAATTATCTGCGAATCCAGACGCAATTCGAAGTCTTTAATGAACTCTGCCGGGATCTTGCGGCGCGCGGCCTGAAGGGGGTCATACGGCATGTCGCCTGCTCGGCCGCCGCTCTGAATTACCCGGAAACCCGGCTCGATTTGGCGCGCATCGGTATCGCGCAGTACGGCTACTGGCCCAATCAGGAAACCCACATGAAGTATAGGATACTAGCCGAAGGGGAGGGGCGGATTTCGAAGCGCGGTCCTTTATGGGGTATCCTTCGCTGGTGTACCCGCATCATGAGCCTCAAAGATGTCAAGCGCGGCGACTTCGTTGGTTACGGAAATGCCTACCAGGCCATGCGCGATCTCCGGATCGCGGCGATTCCGGTCGGCTATTACCATGGATTTGCCCGCAATCTCAGCAATCTGGGGAATGTGCTGGTCCGCGGCCGCATTGCGCCGGTCATCGGCTATGTCAACATGAACATGATGATGATCGATGTTACCGATTGTCCCGGCGTCGAGAAGGACGACGAGGTGGTCCTTATCGGCCGGCAAAACCGGCATCATATCACCGTGCGCTCCTTCAGCGATCTCTCTAATTACGTTAACTATGAAATCCTTGTGAGAATTCCAGCCACGATTCCACGCGTTGTAGTGGATTAAGCGCCGATTCGATTGGCGGATGGGCGCTGTGGCGGAACGGTCCTGGACACGCCTCCTTCACGCTATGCGGCCATGGGGCGGAGTCAGATATCTTCCCGGCGAATCCGCGAAACGGCCAATAGAATCAAGTAGGCGATACAGGAAACGGCGACGCCGAAAACGGCGGGATCGAAATTCTCCATGAAATTCATGGCATTGTCTGAAATAGGAAACCATCCGAATTTATTTTGAAGAAAAAGCACCGCGCGATATAGCAGGGTCAAGCCGGTCGCCGCAAGCATGGTGATCATGATATTGCGCGTCAGATGGCGGGAGCGCTTCTTATAAACCACTCCGACGACGACCGGCAGAATGATCGCCGGCGCCCAGACATGGTAGGTGAACAGCAGCAGTCCAATGATATCCGACCAGAGAATCGCGACCAGAATCGCGGTCAGACCTAAAACCGCCGTGCAGATCCTCGCCAGCCGCAGCATCCGCCCATCACCCTGGTCCTTCCAGCCGAGTTGATGTTCGAAGAGATCTTTTACAAAAATCGCCGTGGCTGAATTAAGCGCCGAATCGGCCGAGGACATGACAGCCATCAGAAGGGCGCCGATCATCAATCCGCCAATGACCGGGTTGTGCAGTTGTTCGACAACCATGGGGAGCGCCTGCTGCGGGTCGATATCGGGGAAATGAATCCGCGCATACAGGGCGATGAAAAACAGGATCACAGGAAAAGTTATGGCCAGAAAAAACCCTACCCCAGCGATGCCCAAACGCGTTTCCTTGATATTCCGCCCCACGCAATAGCGGGTCGCATATCCCGGCGCGAAGGTTTCACCGAGAAGGAATGCAAGGAAGGTCGTGAGTAGAAAAAGCCAGCCCTTGCCCCCTTCAACTTTGAAAAAAACGCCGGGAATCATCCGGTTGCGCGTGATCTCGGTGGGAAAAGCATCCTGTAGCAGGGAGAGGTTGCGCCGGCGCAAGGTGCGCCCGGACGCTCCCTCGCTGAGCAACTCGCGGGTCTGCGGTGTCAGTCGGACACCGGCGAAGGCCTCGGGTGAATAGAGCAACGGGTCATCGAGCAGGCCGTTGAGGCCGGCGACAAGTTCCCCGGCCGGGGCCGCCTCGCCGGTTGCGGCACTGTCCGCTGTCTCTGCTGCGCGGACTTCATCCGCTGTTGAACTGGATGCTGCCAGCTTATCCTGCAAATAAACAGCCAGGGAATCGCCGTCATCCTGAAGTTTCGCGGACAACGATACGGGGTTCACGATGTCGACGGCGCTGAAGCGCGACGGAACGAATTTGCCGGTCTCCGCATTATACGAGTCGGCGATGTCGGGAATGCAGAACCCGAGCGTAATTACAAATCCCAAAAAGAGCACGATGAATTGATAAACATCGGTGTGAATGACGGCCAGCAGCCCGCCCGCCGTGCTGTAGGTTACGACCATGATCCCGGAAATGAAGATCGCCCAGCGCAGGGCATAGGCCATGTCGGCGACGCCCGGCATGATCGCTGCAAGCACCGAACCGAAAGCGGCCATTTGGGCGGCGACGATGAAGACCGAGAAGAGCAGCGACAGGATTAGAACGAGGAAGCGCGGCCCCTCGCCGTATCGATGTCCGAAATAACCGGCGACGGTGTAGAGCTCCGCCCGTCTGAATTGCGGCGCGACGACGAGTCCGGAGAAGATGAAGTGCAGGTACCCGCCCATGGAGACGAGAAGCATCAGGATGCCCCATTCGTAGGTCTTGCCGATGGCGCCGATCGAGTAGCCTCCGCCGATGACGGTGGCGCCCATCGTGGCGAACAGCAGGAACCACGGCACGTTGCGCCCGGCGACCAGGAAATCGTCGGTCGTGCCGACCTTGCGGACTTTGAGGACGCCTTTGATGAAGACGAACAGCATGTAAGAAATGACGATGCCCCAAAGGATCAGACGGTCTGTCATGCAGCCCTCCTCTCAAGCCGGATGCGGATGGTGCGGAATCTGACCGATAAATTGCAGGACAAAGGCCAGAAAAGCCGGAGTGCGGTCAACAGATCTCGACTTTTCCATACTGAGGGATATCGGTGGATGGCTCAAGACGCAAGGAGGGCGCAGGTCCGGTTCTCAATGCCTTACATATTGTCGCGATGATATCTAATAGCAGTGAGCTCGAGGTTTTCAATGGATGTATTCTATTAATTCGCTAAAATCCACCGAGATTTTCGCAGGGAAGCTAACACATTGGGGGACAAAAAACAAGAAGTCCTTTCTCGCTCATGCGCATATACACGTGGTATTGCCTTGTTGGCGCGTTTACCGTAATGGGATTCAGTAGACCGAACGCGCTGACAGCCACTCGGTTGCCGGTGGACGCTCCGCCAATCTCCGACGCCGGATCAACGCAGCAAGCTCAATTTCCGCGCCTGGCTGAAGCCGTCACTCTCGAGCTTGTAAAAGTAGATACCCGAGGCAACCTTCCGGTTCTGGTTATCCCGCCCGTCCCAGATGACCGTATGACGTCCCGCGGCGATCGGCCCATCCACAAGATGCCGCACGATCCGCCCCTGCTCATCATAGATTCGGAGGGTGACAACAATATTGGATCGCGGGACATCGTAGATGATCATCGTGCGTGAATTGAGCGGGTTCGGCCGGCAGGGGTGCAGGGCGAATCGATTGATGGAGAGTTCACCGGCCGCGCCGCTGGCGTCACTCGCCAGGGCCGGACCGCTCTCATTGCCGGCGTTATCGACGGCCGTCAATTTGTAAAAGAGGGTGTGGCCGGGACTCTCGTCGGCCCAGTGCGTGGCGATCGTTTGATGCGCCAGATTTTCCGGCGAGGGCTCGAAATCGGCATCGGGGCCTCTGTAAATGTTGAAGTACTGGAAATCGTCATCGGGACAGGGATTCCAGGAGAGGATGCTGGCACCGGGGGAGAAAGTTATCTGAAATCCCTCGGGGACGGAAGGGGCGATATTGTCGACGGAGTATCCCGTCATGGGATCGCTGATAAAAATACCCTCGTCCATATGGGCGATCACCCGGAACTGGGTCAGGCAAGGGTCGGCCGCGGTTGAATCGCAGAAGGTGGGGACAAGATAGATGTAGCCTTCCTGCCCGTATGCCCCGCCGGAGAGAAGAGTTACCCATTGGCTATTGTAAAAGGCCTCCACCGCATAGATCTCGGATCGTGGTGAGTTGGTATCGTGGCCGCTGCGATTGAAGGAAACGAGAACCTGACCCCCCTGGTCATCCGGGACATCGTCGACAGCGGTGATGATCGCTTCGGCCGGCAACATCCTGATCCCAACGCTTGCAGTGTCGCTATTGGCCGGCCCCGCGGCGATCAATGTCACGGTGAAATCGCCCACGGCAGTATAGGTGTGGACAGGATTCGCGACACTCGAGGAATCGCCGTCGCCGAAGTCCCAGTGATAGGTGTCGATCGTTCCGCTCGAGGTGTTGGTGAAGGCGATCGGAGCGGGAACAACACCGAACGTGTCGGAAGGCGTGAAGCCCGCGACGACCGTCTCCGGATCGACGATAATTATATAGTCGATCTTGCACTCCTCATCGGTGCCGCCGGCGCCGCCGACCTCCAGACAGACGGTGTAGGTGTCGGGCATCGCGTAATGATGCAGCGGGCTCCACTCGTCCGAAGATTCTTCATCGCCGAAGGTCCAAAGGAGAGTCGAGATAGCACCCAGCGATTGATTATTGAACTGCACATCGCCGTGGCCGATGAGGGGATCGGCGTTGAAGTGGGCGACGGGCGGCGCATTCCCAGGCAACACGGCGATGTAATCGATCTTGACCGCTGAATCGGTGCCGCCACCCGGTCCCATAACGAGAAGAGAAACGGTAAACTGGGTCGGCTCGGTCACGATGTAATTATGGGCCGGATTGGCCCGGCTGCTCGATGTGCCGTCCCCGAAATCCCAGAGCCAGCTTATGATCGGCCCGCCGGTGTTGCTGGTGGTGAAGGCCACCGCCAGAGGTGAAGCGCCCGTTGTCGGGTCACCGGTGAAATCTATTACGGGCGGATCGGGGTTTGATTGAAGGAAAGGGAAGGCGCCGATATCGGCGATCGTGCCGTCGGCGTCGTAAGTGGCCGGATCGGGAAGACCGGCGTCGATACAGGGCGATCCCTCGAGAAGATGGTATTCATTCTCGGGATCGAAAAGCGGATCCATGGAGATGTTGTAATAGGTGTCGCAGGGGTCGTTGTTATAATTCGTGCAGCAGATATCCCCGATGTTTGAAGGCAGCCCGTCACCAGTGTAGTTGGTGCCGTTGTTCCAGACATTATTGTACATGATGGAATCTGGAGAACAGGAATATGCGTTGATCCCATGGTTGTTTTCTGATATGACATTGTCGGCGATAAGGGGTGTGGCTGATTCTATTAGTATCCCTGTGGAATTCGACCTTACTATATTGCCGACGATCCTGGGTGAGGATGCTGAGCATATAATTCCAGTAGCACTTGAATACATGAGTGATTCAATAATGTTATTCATGATGAGCGGCGCCGAAAGGGCTCCAGTGCAATAAATTCCCATTTGGATAAAACTGCCGATATAATTTCCGGTGATAACCGCGGAGCTGCCATGGCAGGATATCCCGTAGACGACGTTTTCAATCGTATTGCCGGTGATAAGTGAAGGGGAATCGCTGAGTTCAATTGCTGTGTGGACTCGACCAAGGGTATTATTCGAGATTACAGATGAGGAATAAAAACAATATATACCTACCTCACATTCGTAGATATGGTTCCCAATAATCTGAGCGGTTGCCCTTCCGCAGAATATGCCATTATTTTCGGAATAACGTATTGTACAATTTTCAATGAGTATAGGCGTGCTCCCCGTAGATTCCAATTTCAGCGCCCAGCCGTCGCCGGCTCCTCCGCCGGACCCCGCATTTTCAATCACACAGTACTCCAGAGATCCCGAACAGGTCGTCGAATCGGTGAAGACAATCCCTTTCCAATCACCCGGGGCAGGCCCGAGTTGGCCTGAAACAAACCGAATACTGTCCGTCTCCGTTCCCGCCGCGATGAGGGCGCCGTTCACGGTCATCTGGTAATTATCCATAAAGGAGATCAATGTGCCCGGGTGAATAACAAGAGAGGAATCCGGTGGAACCCTGATATCACCGATGACCTTGAACCAATGATCCGGCGTCCACTCGCCGAAAACGTCGCCGGATACCTCGATAATCGTTCCCGGCTGCAGCGTGACATCCGCAAGGGTCGTGTTGGCGGCAATGTAAACCGGCTCGCTGGTGTCGTGCGGCAGGTACCCATCATGGGTATAGTGAATAACGTACAACCCCTCCGATAATCCCAAGCTGATGTATCCGGTGTCCGCCGTGAAGGCGCTGTCGGTCACCGCCGAAGGCGACACGGCCTCGAAGAGCACTCTCGTGCCGCTGTGATCCGATGCTTCATCTTCAAGAAAGCAATAACCATCCACCGTGACCATCCGGTCTTCAGCGAGACAGATAGAAGCGGATAAGATGCAGGACAGTGTGATCGCAAAGAGGATGATGCGCCGCATGGAAGAACCCTCCCCAAGTCGATGTGAAACGGCATGTATCGTTGAAATCCGCCGGGACTTTCGCAGGGAAGCTAACACATTGGGGGACAAAAAACAAGGAGTCCTTTCTCATCCATGCCCACAGACAAGTGGCATCGCCGGGGTGGCGGGATTACCCTGATGGGGTTTAGCAGATGGAACGCAATGAGGCAACAGGGAGCAAGGATGCGCACCTGCCGGATCTGACCCTCGCCACGCTGGCGCGCCATATGGGACGGATGGTTGCCGAGCGCATCTTCCGGGCGGCCACGATATCGTGCTGCGGCAAAAATCCCGCTGAGAGTGAGGTTGACGATGACCAAACATCCTTCATCGCACGCCCGCAAGGCCATCATCCAGAAGCTCCTGGACGAGGCGATCCAGAACCGGCACTTCGATGAGTTGAAGGACGTCTTCGCCGGACTGCATCCGGCCGATACCGCCGAGATCCTGCGGGATATTTCACCGGGTGATGCGGCGGTGGTTTTTCGGCTCTTGGCGCGCCCGGAAGCGGCCTGCGTCTTCGCTTACGTGACGCCTCGCATTCAGGAGCGGTTGCTGCACGAACTCGGTGAAGCGGAATCCTCGGTGCTGGTCACCGGCCTCAAACCCGACGAGCGGACCCGCCTGCTCGACGTTCTGCCGACGGAGGTCACGCGGCGATTGCTGGCGAATCTGCCGCCGGGCACACCGGTGGGCCGTGTTGTCGACAGGCCTCTTGTGACGATTGCGGCGACGGCGTCGCGCAGCGAGCTCGTCGCGAGTTTTCGCAAATATCGCCGCATTGTCTTGCCGGTTGTCGACGATGACGGGGTGTTGCTGGGGATCGTCACCCTCGACGATACGCTCAAGATCGCCGACGCCGAGACGACCCGCGACGCCCATCGCAGCGGCGGCATGGAGAGTCTCGATGCGCCTTACCTATCCGCCTCGTTATCCCATCTCATTAAAAAGCGCGCCGGATGGCTGTCCGCCCTTTTCCTCGGTGAGATGCTCACGGCGACCGCCATGGGGCATTTTCAGGCGGAGATCGCCCACGTCGTCGTGCTGGCCCTCTTCGTCCCGCTGATTATCAGCAGCGGCGGCAACTCAGGCTCCCAGGCCGCAACCCTGATGGTGCGGTCCCTCGCCCTGCATGAAGTGCAGCTCCGCGACTGGCTGCGGGTCTTCAGCCGCGAGCTGCTCGGGGGGCTCTTTCTCGGCGTTTGGCTGGGGATGATCGGCTTTGCGCGCATTCTGCTGTGGCAGAAGTTGCACTTTTTCGATTACGGGCCGCATCACCTGCGTCTCGCCATGGCGGTGTGGGCGAGCCTCATCGGCGTGGTCACCTTCGGCAGCCTGGCCGGCAGCATGTTGCCCTTCGCGCTCAAGCGGTTGCGCCTCGATCCGGCCACAAGCTCGGCGCCGTTCGTCGCGACCCTCGTCGACGTGACCGGGCTCATCATCTATTTCACCGTGGCGAACTTGATCTTCCGCGGGCTGGCATTGTAGAATATCGCCACACCTTGATGGATAATGATGACCGAGTCTTTGACCATCCCGAGCCCCGTCTCGAATCCGATGCCGACACCCGGCTGGGATCAAGCGGGCGACGCGTCTTGTGGAGGTCAGATGAAAGAGAATCTTAAATCCGATGGCTGGATCGACGTATCCATCCCAATCACCACCGGGATGGCGCACTGGCCGGACAGGCCGCCGGTGTACGTTGAGCACGTGCTCGATCGGCGGCGCGGCGATGACGCTGATGTTTCCAGGCTCTCTTTGGGCGTCCA
The DNA here is from genome assembly GCA_018831195.1 of Candidatus Eisenbacteria bacterium. Lineage (NCBI taxonomy): Bacteria > Candidatus Eiseniibacteriota > Candidatus Eiseniibacteriota bacterium. Next base: position 36,202 of record JAHJDP010000019.1, read on the forward strand.
TACGGGTACGCATGTGGACGCGCCCCGCAACTTCTTCAGGGGTGCGGCCGGCATCGACCGGATGCCGCTCGATGCGACGATCGGCCGTGCGCGCGTGATCCCGATCTCCGACCGCCAAGCCGTCCACGTCGATGAGTTGGAGATGAATGAAATTCAGTCCGGTGAGCGGATCCTCCTCAAAACACGAAACTCGCCGCAGGCATGGCAATCCAAAAACTTCTTTGAAGATTTCGTCTACATTTCGACCGCCGCCGCAAAGTGGCTTGCGGATCGCGGTGTTCGCACCGTCGGGATTGACTATCTGTCGGTGGGCGCTTACCTGGTGCGCAACGGCGAGGCCGTTCATCGCGCCCTGCTGGGCGCGGGCGTTTGGATCATCGAGGGTCTTGATCTCACCCGAGTGCCGCCGGGGCCTTGCGAACTCATCTGTCTTCCCCTCAAGATTCTTGGCGGGGACGGAGCGCCGGCGCGTGTCGTCCTTCGTCCTATTTAACAAAAAGCATAGCCGCATGGTGGAAGATGCCGGGGGGGCTTTACTGAGAGGCAATGTTTCATTCGAGTTCCAACGCGGGCTTCAAGGTCGTCATCCCATGGGAACAACCGGGTTCCTTAAATGCATCGGGCCTGCCTTCTTCATAGGCAGGCCCGATACTTAAGATTATTCAATGTTTGCGCCGATAACAGCCGCCATCTGCATCATGTCGATCGTCTGGCCTTCCTTCAGCTTTGTAAGGTCAGTTACCTTGCCTGATTTGCTTTTGGATATTGTGTTTCTAAAAATCGGAAGCAATTTAGCATCAGCCACAATATACTTTCCTGCGTTTGCGGGTTTCCCATTTTCAGTCTTTGTCTGCAGTTTATTGGCTTTAATATAGTCCCACAATTTCTTGGTGATTTCTGTCCTGGGAAGCTCTTTCGCTTTCAGTAACCCGGCCAGATCACTCTTCAGCCTGACTGGTTTGCTCAATCCTTTTGCTTCTGCCATTTACAGCTCCTTCATGTTTAGGTTTAACTTATATCCGATGACCGGATACATACCCCGGGCGACGCCGAGTTCTACATCCCCAGCGGAATGCAATTGATTACAGCATAATGAACCGGGGGAACAAATACCAGAGATGAGTGAATGCCAGATCATTGAATTCCGTGACGCCCAGAATATTGAAGCTATGGAGATATACACCCAAGTGTGAGAAACAGTTAGCGACTATTTCAGAAATCTATAATCCACGCCAGAGCTTGAAAATAGGAGGAGAAACCCTATAACCGGTACAAATCCGACCTTCGCTGATTCAGGATATGGTTATAATCGGTGACGTTTTTGTTCAAGGCGCGGGCGGGATCGAATTCGGCGGAGATCAGCCCTTCCACATCGGGCAGGCAGCGGCCCAACACCTTGCCGTCGGGGCTGGTGATTTGGCTGCCGCCGGTGAAGGTGAGATCGAGGCCGGCGCGGCTCTCGGTGCCGATCCGGTTGCAGGTCATGGTGAAGACCTGATTCTCGATGCTGCGGGTCACCATCGCGTCCTGGCAGAAATGCAACACCAGGTTTGACGGATGGCAGACAACCTGCGCGCCGAGGAGCGCCAGCGAACGCGCCATCTCGGGGAAGATCCAGTCAAAACAGATCATCATGCCGATGGAGATTCGCTCTGCGCCACACGCGATCTCAACAACATGCGGCGGCTCCTCGCCGGGATCGAACCATTCATTTTCTTTGTAAAAGAGATGGATCTTGCGATAGGTGGAGATGTGACCCGCGGGTCCTACAAGAACGGACGCATTGTAAACCTTATCGCCGGCCCGTTCGGCCATCCCCATCACATAGAACGATCCGGTCTCCCGTGCCCATTGTTCGAGGCGTCGAACCGAGGGGCCGCCGGGGATCGTTTCGGCGAGATCATATGCCTCCGCGCGCGAGGTCATTGTATAACCGGTGGGATAGAGCTCCGGCAGCACGATGAGTTGCACACCCTGTTGCGCCGCGTCGCGGAGATAGGGTTCCGCCCGATCCATATTGCCTGAAGGGTCGCCGAATACCGGATGCAACTGCAGGCAGGCCGCTTTCATGATCCATCCCTCACTACAAACTACAGATCAAGATAGAGGAAAAACTCATACGGATGCGGCCGGCGCGCGACCTCGTTGATCTCGCGCGTCGTCTTGAGCTCGATCCAATCCTCAATAAACTCACGGCTGAAGACATCCCCCTGCAGCAGGAAATCATGATCGTCATGCAGGGCCTGCAGCGCATCTTTCAGCGTGGGGGGCAGGCCGTTGGCCGACGAGGTGCCGTTGCCGCCGTTGGCGGCGGGGGCCAAGCCGGCCTTGAGAGGATCGATTTCACGGCGGATCCCGTCCAGCCCCGCCATCAGCATCGCCGAGAGGGCGAAGTAGATATTGCAGGTGGCGTCGGGCGGGCGGTACTCAATGCGCATGCTCTTCTCGGGATTGGATGTGGCGGGAATGCGGACCGCGGCGGTGCGGTCGCCGGGGCCGAAGGTCAGATGCACCGGGGATTCATAGCCCGGGACAAGGCGCTTATACGAATTGGTGCTGGGATTGACGAAAGCGGAGAGGGCGGGTCCGTGCTCGAGCAGGCCGCCGATATAATGCAGGGCCGTCTTGGAAAGCTTGGCCCATCCCTCGGGATCGTAGAAGAGGGATTTCCCATCCTTCACGAGGTGCTGGTGCACATGCATCCCGTTGCCGGATTCCTCATGAATCGGTTTCGGCATGAAGGTGGCGACACGGCCGTGCCCGTGCGCCGTCATGTGAACAAAATATTTGGTCAGCATCACCGCGTCGGCCGCCTTTAACAAAGGAGTCGCAAGGATCTCGATTTCACATTGGCCGGGGCCGCCGCCCTCATGATGATGATAGCGGATGCCTAATCCGGCTTCCTTGAGACGAACGCAGACCTCGGTGCGCAGGCCGTCCATCGTGTCCTTCGGGGGAAGGGCGTGATACCCACCCTTGCGGGGATTGATATTGGTCGGCTGGTATCCTTCCGCCGGCTCGCGGTAGGTGTTCCATTCCGCTTCGGCCGATTCGACAACATAACTGGCGGCGTAGGGCAGATTGCGATAGCGGACATATTCAAAAACGTAAAACTCGAACTCGGGGCTCATGAGGATCGCATCCGCCAGGCTGAGGGAGCTCAAATAATCGGCGGCGCGGTGCGCCACGGTGCGGGGATCGCGCGCGAAGGGTTCGTGCGTTTCGGCGCTGCAGATATCCGCAATGAGACTCAGCGTCGGAACCTGCGCGAAGGGATCCATAAAGGATGTGTGGGCGTCGGGTATCAGCAGAAGATCGCTCGATTCCACCCGCGTCAGCCCCGGGATGCTCGATCCGTCAAAGGGGATGCCGTTTTGAAAGATCCCATCGGTAAATTGATCCGACGGCACCGTGATATGACGCCAGCGGCCCAAGACGCCGCAGAACTTGATATCGACCATCTGCGCGCCGGAAGCCCTGATCAAACCGAAGACCCGGTCGCGGGCCACTTGGTCCACAGAAGCTGACATAAATCCCTCCCCCAAATTTTCCGCACTTCTCTAATGGTAGCGGTTTACAGGCCTCGGTCGCAAGGTGCTGACGCTCGATGCGCGGGATCAATGTTTTGAAATACCGGGAGTTGAGTCTCCTATTCGAGCAGGAGGAGCTGGCGGGTCGCGGCCGAGGGGCCCGTCTGCAGGCTGTAGAAATAGGCGCCGGCCTGCTGGAGGCGCCCTCGATCATCCCGCCCGTCCCAAATGATCTGATAAATTCCCGGCGGCAGGGTGTGATCCAGAAGATGCCGGACCATCTCGCCCTTGAGGTTCAGAATGGCCAAGACCACCCGGCCGTCGGCGGTCAGGGTGAAGGCAATCGTGGTGAGGGGATTAGGAGTCGCCTTGGCATCGAACGGTTTTCTCGGTTGAAGCTCCTTTGGTTTGCGGGATGTAGGTTCAAGGGGCATCCCGGTCCGCCCGGCGTCTCCCTGCATCATCGGCCACGGCGCGTTTCCCGGATTATCCGCCGTTGGAAGCTCCCAAAGATAGATCCGCCCCTTTTCCGATGTCCCGAAGGCGAGTTCGAGGATCCCATCCCGATCCAGGTCCACAACCAGGGGACTGGAGTCGACGATTTCCTCGGAATCGAGGATGATCGGCCAGCCGGAAACCATCCGCCCTTCTCTGTCGACGGCCGGGATCAGGACCCGGGTGTCGAATCCCGCTTCCAGGCCCGCGGCCAGGATTTCCGGCTCCCCGTCACCCGTCACATCGACAACGATGGGACTGGAGTTGAAGGAGACCCCGTCGATCATGGCGGGCCAACCGGGGAGGGCCATTCCGGTCAGGCCGTCAAGCGCCAGGAGATACCCGTTGCCCCCGATGGTGGCGACAATCACCTCCGGATGTCCATCACCCGTCAGGTCGGCGAGGGCGGGAGCGGCATAGATTCTCTCGGGGCTATCCACCGGCCAGCCATCCAGGAAGCGCCCCGTGCCTGAGAGGGCGAGGATTCGGGGACGGCTGTCATAGCCGAGATCCGTCCCCAGGTAGATCGTCGGCCGCCCCGTATCCGATCTCAGTCCGATGACAGGGGAGCTGTAGCCGGCCCGGGAGGGACCCGGGATGGAGACGGGCCACCCATTCAGGAGACGGCCATCATCGTGCCAAGCCCATACCTGGCAAGTATTTGAGGGGATGATGATCTCGAGGCGGCCATCGCCATCGAGATCCCCCGTGGCCGCGGAAGCGAAGAGATAGGGCGCATTCGGCGGCGAGGCCTTTGGAGGAATCTGTTGAGGCCAAAGCGGGGAGTAGAGCTGCCCATGACAGGTCCAGACAGCGAGGGTTCCACCCCGGGTTGCTGAAATGACCTCGGGCAGCCCGTCGCCGTCCAGATCTGCAACGGTGAGGATGGCGGCCAGGGCAGGATCGGGCGCTTCATTCGGAAGGCGCACCGGCCAGCCGGTTAATTCCCGTCCGGAAAGGGTTAGGGCGTGGATCGAGCCATCGCGGCAACCCACGACAATTTCGTTGTCCCCGTCGCCATCCAGATCACCGACGGCTGGTCCGGTGGGCGCACCTCCCTCCAGATAAACCGGCCACCCCGGCTGGGATCGTCCGGCGGCGTCGAAAAGATGGACCCATCCGCCTGGTGTGGAGGCCGCCAGGCCGCCGTAGGAGCCCAGATCAACGGGGGCGACCGGACCGCGGCAGCCTTCATCCAGCTGAATCGGCCATCCCTCCTTGGGTGCGATCGGCGAGGGGAAATCCCGAATGAGCGGGGGGCCCGCCGGATCACTGAGAAAGGGGTCGATCTCTTGGATAGACTGCCCCGGTTGGGGGAGACCACCTGAGAGGATGGCGACGACCTGATAGCGGGATTGGTGGATGAGGTAGAGGCGGTCCCAAACCTCATCTCCGACCGGAATGATAATCAATCCGTCCCATTCCCCTTCCGGCGCGTAGCGGACGCCGGATTCCAATTGCAGGGTGACGAGAGGGGGTATTTCAGTGGGCATCTCGAGGGGCGCCTGCGCGCCGGCGGGGTGCGGCGCGCAAAAGATCAGGAACGCCGGGATCAGGAGATGCGGCGTTCGGCGGATTAAATGTACAACCTGAATCTTGAGAAACCGGCTGAGGAGATGCGGGAGAACGGATCCCGGAATCTGCGGGATAGACCGTTTCATCTCGATTCTCCTCAGCCCGGAGCCGGCCTTATTGATTTCCTATGGTGACTTCGCCGGGATGCCGCTTCCGCGTTAATTGGAATGGATATATCAAATTTTCCCCGTTGGAACCTTTAACAATAAGCTTGTGCTCCCCGCGGGGCAGAAAGTTTCCAGGAATGGCGATCGATTGGCGCGATTGCGGACTCATAGATGGAAGGGGGCCCGCACCCCAGAGAACGCGATCCCCTGGACCGATGATGAGAATCTCCGGGTTGTTCAAATCCTCATCGGCCGGAATTTGGTAAATCAACACGAACCACTGCACCGTGGTTTTTAATTCGATGATGAGGGGGTCGGTCAATCCGGATGGAGCGAGCTCAAAAATAGGAACGTTCGCCATCGGAGCGGCCGTGTTCTCTGTTTCCCAAGCCGACTGGGTTCGCACCATCTGAGCGATGGGGATATCGTCGGGCTTCGCGGCGTCCATCTCCTTTGCTTCGGACTCGGCCATGCCGGCTTCCGTGGTGGCGGGCGATACCGCCTGGCCCTTGTAACGCATTGCCAAGTATGCGAATAGAATCGTGGTGATTAAAAAGATGACTGTCGTAATGATCCAAATGCCCCGGCCGTTGCCAGCCATTGAGGTTCCCTCCTCGCATTTTCACTTGCATGAATGAGTCTTTAAACCGTCCCGCGAACCGGATCCTGGGCCGCGCCTGTCTTCGCCCCGGTTCTGGGAGAATCTAACACAACTGGGGCGTGCATCAATGTTGATCAACGTCCATCAATTCTACTTTACAACGACCTTCAAAATCCGGTCCCCGGGCGCCAGGCGCATGAGGACATCCCAGCCTTCGCGCATCTGGCCGAAGACGGTATAACCGCCGTCGAGGTGGGGCTGGGGAGAATGGGTGATGAAGTACTGGCTTCCACCGGTATCCTTGCCGGATAAGGCCATCCCGAGCGCGCCGGCCCCGTAGCGACAGGTGTTGATTTCACATCGGATGGTATAACCTGGGCCGCCCCATCCGTCTCCCCGCGGACAGCCGTCCTGCGCGACAAAGTCGGGCTCGATGCGATGCCAGACGGTATTGTTATAGTACCCCTCTTCGGCCAACCGTGCGAAATTGGCCACGGTGAGCGGGGCCTGATCTGAGAAGAGGTCCAGCTTTAATAGGCCCTTGGATGTGGTGATCTCGGCGATGTGCCATCGGCGTGTCTTGTACAAAACAGCCTCGAGCTGTTTTCGGGACATCCCCGCCGCGCGGCCGGGAACGCCGTAGGGCACACGAACGCCGTGTTCCGACAGGATGGCCGCCGCTTGGACACGGACAGTATACTCCTCATCCCTCAAGGCCTTGGAGAGGAGGTTCCATTCCGCCGGCCCTATCGGCACCAGCGATGAGATGCCGTCGACGACGATGCCCCGCACGTCAGCGGAGGGATCTTCCAATCCGGCGTTTAGTATCGACTGGAAATGTTGTTCCCAAGGGGCTGGATCGGGCACGTCCACATGATTTATTCGATGTTCGCTTCGCATCTCCCCGGCGATGTTGATCAGCGCGTCGTACCCCATGGCGCGCACCATCTCATCCTCGTGGTTCAACCAGCGCTCCAACTCGATACGGAAGGGACGGCCCGGCGCCAAGGCATGATCTCTCTCCCAAGATTGCCGCAACCAGACTCCGGCCGCGAATTTGAGGACGCGGGGATCTTCGGTGGCGAACCAGCGCTCCGCCTCCGGTCCCAGAAGGCGACGCATGAAGGCTCCCCGTTCATCTTCCCGCTCGGCCAAACGTATAACCTCGGCTCTGACATTCCATGCGGGATCCTTCAGCATCGCGCGGCACATCTCTTCGAGACGATCCGCTTGCTCCACCGACCAGAAGAGATCGGCCCGCGCCGCCACCGCGGCTTCCCGGGCCCAGGATTCATCCGCCTTCAAAAAAGGCTCTGAAAACCTGAGGGCTTCTTCAGGATCGGCGGCCGTGGCGAGCGATCTCAAGGCCTCCAAGCGGACCGGGGGCACAGGATCGCGAAGGAAGGGGGCCATCTGCGCCGCGGGGGCTTCCAGCCGGCCCAGCGCCCGGACAACCTCAATGCGCACCCTTGAGTCGGGATGGGCCGCCTGGGTGATGACGGTTTCCAAGACACCTTCTTCCGGCATCCCGCCCAGGCCCCGGATCGCCTGCATCCGGACGATGGCGGCCGGATCATCGACCATCTCCAAAAAGCGGAGAAGAATCTCATCATGCATCGCCTTCGAAAGCTCGCCACCTTCGGGGATCGGCGTTCGTCCCGACGCCGGAGTTCCCGCGAGACGCATCAGCGCATAGCCGGCCTTCCAGCGCATGGCGGGATCGTGATCATGGCAGAGCTCCAAAGCCCGCTCGGCCATTCCTTGAGGCGCCAGCCGCCAGAGTGACAGCAGGGCGGCCTGCACGACAAGGCGATCCGGATCCTGAAGGGTTTGCAGCAGCTGATCCGGCTCATCGCCGAGACCAAGCTTGGCGAGGGCTTCAACGCAGAGCGCCCGCGTCGCGGGATCGAATTCGTCGCTGACGGAAAGATGACGGCGGAGATGAAGGGCGATCTCCTCGCTTCCGTTGGCCTCACCGAGACCGAAGGCGGCCGCCCTTCGGACGCGGGCGATCGGGTCTTCCAGCAGAAGTTTGAGAAGTTCCCGCGCACCATCACCACCGATCCTTCCCAAAGCATAGGCCGCCCGGATCCGGACCTCGGGATGGGTGTGCCCGATGAATGGTTTCAGGGCGGAGGGGTCCTCCCGGCCGTCCTCGATCGCAACGATGTCCGCTTCCAGCGATGGCTCCAGAACGGGAAACCGCAAAGTCCAGCCGGTCATCGATTCGCCGGGGGAAGGGACGAAAGCGGCCCCGGGGTCGGGATGGGGGACTTGAGCCATGGCGGGGCCTGAGGGTGTGCCGGGTAAGATCGGCATCAGGAAACTCAGCATCAGAAAGCCCGGGATCAGGAAGAGGGGAAGCGCCGGGATCGGCGCCTGGGAACGCCTGTCGGCCGCTCGCGCGGTCTTTCTCACATCAAAATGTCTCATTTTGCTACCATCCTTCCCTTGCGTCACCGATTCTCAGGCTATCTTGCAGCGGGTCACGCTGCCCGCGGCGGGATACGATATCCGCGCCGGGCCCCGGTTTATGGAGGAACGATGAATCCCACCTCTGAACATATATTAGACAATGGATTGAAAGTCATCATCTCTGAATCGCACGCCACGGCCACGGCCTGTTGCTCCATTTGGTATCGAGCGGGGAGCAAGCATGAAACATCGGGGGCGACCGGGCTGGCCCACCTCCTCGAACATATGATGTTCAAAGGGACCCGGCGATTTCCCAAGGGAGAGCTTGATGCGACTTTCCATCGGAACGGCGCTATCAGCAATGCATCGACCTGGCTCGACCGGACAAATTACTACGAACTGATCAGCACCGACCGGCTTGAATTGATTCTCGATCTTGAGGCGGATCGCATGCGCGGCGCTCTCTTCACCCAATCGGATCTGGATGATGAGATGACGGTTGTGAGGAACGAGTTGGAACGCAATGAGGATGACCCTTTCACGAATTTATTTGAACGGATTCAATCGACGGCGTTTCTGGAGCACCCATACCACTGGCCGACCATCGGCTGGAGAAGCGATGTGGAGGCCATCCGGGCCGATCAGATACATGACTTTTACAATAAATTCTATCAGCCGAACAACGCCTTTGTCGTGATTGTCGGGGCGGTTGAAACCCGCGCAGCCCTGCGAATGGTTGAAAAGTATATGGGAGCGATTCCGCCGGGCCCCGCCCGTCCGCCGGTGGTTACGGTGGAGCCGCCGCAGAAGGGCGAACGGAGAGTGATCATCCGCAAACCGGGAGAGAACGACCTGCTCGGCTTGGCGTACCGCATTCCGCAGCGGCTGCATCCCGATAATTACGCCCTCGATCTGCTGGGCCAGATCCTCGGCCAGGGGCGGACATCCAGATTATACAAATCTCTTGTAGAACAAAAACTCGCCGTGGCGGCGTCGGCTATGAATTTTTCCACGCTGGAGGATCCCTATCTTTTTTTCCTTGATGCCGAAGTTTCTCCCGGCGTGAAGCCCGATGACGTGGAGGCGGCCATTGATGGAACGATTCGCGAACTCCAGGAGAGCCCCGCGCTCGCGGCGGAGTTGGAAAGGGCCCAAAAGCGCAATCGCGTCGCCTATATCTATCGCAAAGACCGCGTCAGCGGCCAGGCCTTTTTCCTGGGTGAGCTGGAAGCCTCCTGTGGATGGCGTTTCGGGCTCACTTATCTCGATGAGATGGAGCAGGTCACCATCGGCGATATTCAACGCGTGGCCCGGCAGTATCTCATTCCCAATCACCGCACGGTCGGACGGTATCTCGCAGTTCGCGAAGGGGAGGAAACAATAACCTCCGTCCCCGAGTTGCCGTCGCAGAAAGTCGAGGGGCCGGGTGAGGAGACCATTGAGTGGGATCAAGCGCTTGGCACCGCCGGGCGCCCCGTAAAATCCCCCTCGGTAAAGACAGGGAGCGGCGCCCTGCCCAAAACCCACCGGGAGGTTCTCGATAATGGAGCGACGCTGCTGGTGCGGTCCAACCGATCGAACCAAACGATTGAGATCGCCGGCCGGTTCGAGGGCGGGATGTTGTTGGAAGGCGCTGGCCGGGGGATGACCCACGCCCTCGCGCAGATGTGGGATCGTGGGACGCAGCGGCGCAAACGGGCTGAAATTGCTGAGATTCTTGAAGGGTTGGGCGCGGGGATCTCCTTTCAGGGTTCGATTGAGGTCTTTGGTTTTAATATGAAGTGCCTGAGTGAGGACTTGGAGACCGTGACCGGGCTTCTGGCCGAAATGCTGAAAGAACCGGCTTTTCCCGATGAGGAATGGGAAATCGTCCGCGCTCAAATGTTAAACACGATCCGCGAATCCCGCCAGGATACTTTTGACCGGGCCTACTATCGCTGTATGGAAATGTTATGCGGCGCAGAGAATCTCTATGCCCGGTTTCCCATGGGATCGGAAGAGGATCTCGCCGGGATCAGCGTTGCTGATCTGTCGCGCCTGCATTCGAAAGCGCTCGCAGCATCGAGTCTCACGGTCGCCGCCGTGGGCGATGTGGAAGCCGGCGATGCTATCGATCTGCTGCGGCGGACGCTCGGGGACTTGGTGCCGGGGCGGCCCTTCCCCACGCGGGAGGAAGCCCGGCGCTGGACCGGTTTTGCACCCCCCGCCGGTTCTCCGAGAGATCATGTCGAGTTGCCGGAAAAATTCCAGGTCGACATGGTATTCGCCAAGCCCGGCCTGGCGCGGGACGACGCGGGGTATGACCCAGCCTATGTGGCGAATTTTATACTGGGAGGTTATTTCTCCTCTCGGCTCAGCAAGCAGCTGCGCGATAATGAAGGGCTGACCTATGGAGTCTATTCCAGGTTGAGACCCGGGTTGGGGATCGTCCCCTGGTACATTTCTATCGGTGTCCATCCCTCTAATATGGAGAAGGCCCGTGAGGGTGTGCTGCGGGAGATGAAGATCCTTTGTGAAACCGGTGTGAAGGATGATGAGTTCGAGGATGCCATTCAGCATCTGACAGGCTCCTTCCCGGTCCGGCTTGAAACAAATAGGGCGGTTGCCGACATGTTGCTCGATGGGGAGCGATACGGCCATGGACCCGATGTGATTGAAAAGTATGTAGACCGTCTCAGAAGAATCAAAAAGGCCGATGTTGAGACCCAAGCTGTCCGGCTTTTTGAGCCCGAGTCAATGGTTCTGGCGTCAGCGGGAACGTTAAAGGTCCCGGGCGCCACGGCTTGAATCGGTTCTTTAGGACCGGTCAATCCCCTTTCCGGCTCCAGCAGGCGGCGAGATGGAGGATTGTTTCCACCGCCCGATTCAGATTTGATTCGGCGATCCATTCCTTTCTGGAATGAAAGAGGAATCCGCCTGTAAAAATATTCGGCGTCGGATGGCCTTTTTGTGTCAATGCGCTTCCATCGGTGCCGCCGCGGATTGATTTGATATGGACCTTCAGCCCCGCGTTCTCCATTGCAAGAACGGCCGTTTCAACAACACCGGGGTGCTCTTTTATAATATCACGCATATTTCTATATTGATGACGGACCTTCAGGTCGATTTTCAGACCCGGATACCGCTTTTCGAATTGTTCAATTGTTTTTTTGAGATAATCGATTCTCTCAAGATTAATGCTCTCTTCAAAATCCCGAATGATGATGCCGGCTTCAGCGTTTTCAAAATCACCGGAAATGGATGTTACATGATAGAATCCTTCATCTCCCTCGGTATGTTCAGGGGTTTGCCACTCCGGCAAAGCCGCTAGAAAACGCGCTGCCACGGTTGAGGCGTTGATCATTTTATTCTTCGCATATCCGGGATGGACGCCGGCGCCCTTGAAGTTAAGGTCGGCCCGCCAGGCGTCGAAGCACTCCGCTTCCAATTCGCCGGGTGCACCGCCATCCATTGTGTAGCAATACCGGGGGAGTTTTTCCAGATTCAGCTTCACTGTTCCCCGGCCTATTTCCTCATCGGGTGTGAAACAGACACGGATCGCTCCATGCGGCAGCTCGGGGAATTTCTGCAAGGTTGCGAGAGCCGCCATTATTTCCGCAATACCGGCCTTGTCATCCGCGCCGAGAAGCGTTTTTCCCGAAGCTGTGATAATTGTCTCACCCGCATGCCGGCTCAACTCCGGCGCATCCGTTTCCGTGAGTCGCAGACCGGGATCGTCGGGGAAGCGTATCGGGGATCCATCCCAAGCTTCATGCCGGACGGGGATGACGTTTTCACCCGGTTGATCCGGGGAGGTGTCGAGATGAGCCAGCAGACCGAAAGGCGGCGCGGAGGCGCATCCCTTCATCGCGGGAAGAGTGCCATATGTATAACTGTGCGCGTCACAGAGAACATCCTGGAGCCCGATCTCTTTTAATTCACCCTCCAGCATGCGGGCGAGATCGAATTGACATGGGGTCGAGGGTGTTGTTTCGGATGCCTCGTCGGAAGTTGTGTGAACGCGGACATAACGCAAAAAACGCTCGCGTACATCATCCGCATAGAAACGGCGCATCTCGTCGGTAATCATTGCCACTCCTCCTGTTGAATGAATTCCTGAGCCTCCCCTGAGGATATGAAGAGGGAAGCAAGAGGTAAAGAGGATTGCGAGCCGGCCGTTAATGGAGCCAGGTTATGGACGATGAGGTGTATGATGGAGATGTCGAAAGCCGGTCAGGAGGCGAGACGGTCCTCACCCTCTTCCAGTATGGCCGGCGCTGATCGTCTTATAGGCAGGGTGAACCAAAAGGTCGAACCGAAATCGAGTTTGCTGTTGATGCCGATTGTGCCCCCCATCAGCTCAATCAGGCGTTTCGAGATGGCGAGGCCCAGCCCTGTCCCGCCGTAGTGCCTCGATGTCGATGGGTCGATTTGCGAGAAGGATCTGAAGAGCCTGTCGATCCGGTCGGCAGGGATACCGATCCCTGTGTCGATGACCTCGAACAGAATCTCTTCGTCCTGGAGTTTTGTCCATGTTGACCTCGATATCTTGATCGCGACGGTTCCCGATTCGGTGAATTTGATGGCGTTGCCGGTCAGATTCAATAAAACCTGTCTGAGCCGCAGAGGGTCCCCGGAGATTTCCGAGGGGAGGTCATCCGCCATAAGAATGTGAAATTCCAAGCCTTTCTCGGCGGCATGGGTTTCCTGGATCTGCTTGATCTCATTGACACACTCGCGAATATCAAAATCAATTAATTCAAGATCCAGTTTTTTCGCCTCAATCTTTGAGAAATCGAGAACGTCATTGACGATGGTCAGCAGTGCTTTGGCTGAGGTCCGAGCCACCCCCGCGAAGTTTTTTTGCTCATCATTGAGCGAACATTCCATGAGCAGATCCAGCATGCCGAGGATGCCGTTGAGGGGGGTTCGTATCTCATGGCTCATCACCGCCAGAAATTCAGACTTGGCAATATTGGCCGCTTCCGCCGCCTCCTTGGCTTTGAGCATTTCCTGCTCCGCCTGCAGGCGGTCGGATATATCCGAAATAAAACCTTCCAATGCCAGGAGCTCGCCCTCATCGGAGTAAACACCGCTGCCCTTCTCCAGAACCCAGCGTTCCTTTCTCCAGGCGTCGGTAATCCTGTAGATGACTTGGAAATGTTCCCGGTTGGCCACAGCCTGCTCGACCTTAACCCGAACCTCATCTTTGTCTTCGTCGTGAATCAGTTCGGCAAAAGCAATTGTCTTGTTGCCGATAAGGTCTTTTGCTTGGAATCCGGTAAGGGTATAGCAGCCGTCACTCACAAATTCCATGGTCCAATGCTCATCAAACTTGCACCGATAAGCCATGCCGGGGAGGTTGCTGATGAGTGTTGAAAGAGTCCGCCGGCTTTCAAAGGCTTCTTTCTGCGCCAGCCGTTCTTCATGGATATCTCTCAGAAAATTCAGGGTGGCGAGCCGGCCTTCCCACTCGATTCTGACGGCATTGATCTCGATCCAGTGATAGCGGCCGTCCTTTGTTAAAATCCGGAAGGGATAAACGCTTTCGACATCTTCGCCGCGCATCCGTTTTTGATGACGGCTTCCAACGAGCATCCGGTCCTCTGGATGAATTAGTTCAATAAATGGTTTTGTCGTTAATTCTTCGGAAGTGTATCCGGTGAGATCCTCCAGAACGGCATTGGCGAATTTTAACATTCCGTCCTGTGCGATGCAGATTCCGTCATTTACATTTTGGACGACCAGGCGATGCTTCTCTTCCGATTGCCTTAAGGCTCTTTCGGCGAGTTTCTTCTCTGTTATCTCTTGAACCAATCCGTCATATGATTTGATCCTGCCCTCATGATCATAATGCCGGATGACGGTATTGCGAACCCACCGGACCTGCCCGTCCTTCCGGATAATGCGATGCTCCAGGGGCGGGATCTCGCCGTCTTGAAGAATGCGGCGGGCATGATTCAAGACCCTCTCGCGGTCTTCCTCGGGAACCATTTCTATCCAGAGGAATCGTCTTTGTGAAAGCTCTTCCGGAGAGTAGCCGGTGACCGCAACACAGGCAGGGCCGTGATTTGTTTCAACCGGCCTGCCATCTTGAAGACGGACCGTATAAAGATAATCGGTGACAGCCTCGGTAATATAATTATATCGGGCCTCTGTCGCCCGAAGCTCCATTTCGGATCGCCTTTGCTCGGTGATATCTTCAATGGCGACGACAATCCTTTTTCCGGCGAGTCGGGATACGGAAAACCGGAAAATTCCGGAGACTCTTTCATCGTTGTATTCAATTTCGTTGATTTTGCCGGGCTCTGAGGTTTTCAACACCCAATCGGGAAGCGGATCCTTTTCTTCGCCGAAGAGCCGGGGCCAGATTTTTTTAACATCCTGTCCCCGGCATGATTCCGCGCGGATGCCGAGTATCTCTTCGGCTTTCGGATTGCAGTCGAGGAGGGTGAGACAATGGGGGGGCTCGAATCGGCCGATCATGATTCCGGTATGAATACCATGAATGATATCGGCGGCCGTTTGCAGCGATTCCCGCAATCGCCGCCCGTTATTGATACGGGTGATCACCTCACCAATCTGGGCGGCAAATGATTCAAGGCCCACTTGGGCATAATGGTGCATCCGGTGCTCGCTTCTCGAGCTCACCGCCAGACAGGCGATGATCCGCCCTTCGTGAACAATCGGAATGATACCGAGACAACGGATTTTCCCGTCATTGAAGAGGAATCGGCGTTCGGTCGCTTCCTCGGAAGAAGTCGCGTAGGCTCCCGTTCCTGTTTGCAGGGCTTCCTTCAGCAGCGGGCACGGTGCCGCATCAGAGAGGGTTTCCGCTGCTTTGTAGGGAAGACCTCGTGTGGCGGCAAGAGTGTACCAGCCCGGTGAATCACTCCTCATGTAGACGGCTCCGAAATCCATGCGGGAAACATGGACAATTGTTTCAAGGCAAGATTCCAAAGCACGTTGCAAGTCGTTTTCACCGCTGATCTTCTGAGCCAGTTCCAGTTGAGCCCGGATGAGCGCCGAGGTCTGTTTGTGTTCTGTGATATCAATAACAGAGGCAGCGCTCTTTTTTGTCCCGGGGATGACAGTGACATTAACAAGAACATCCCGGCGATCCCCTTCCCGGGTTTGAAAAATGGACTCGTACATTCCGGGTGTCTGGCTGTCGGGCCGCCTTCGTTCCCGATGCATTTTTATCAATTCCGGCAATTTTTCAGGATGGACAAATTCGGTCCAGCTCATTTTCCCGTCGATTTCACTGCGGCTGCGCCCGACCATTTCCTGGAACTTGGCGTTTGACAAAGAGATGGTCGTGTCTTCTTCGATCAGGACCATCCCGGTGCCGGTTTGCTCAAAAGTCGCTTTGTATAGGTTTTTGAAACTTTCGAATCTGAAATCGGCGGTAGACGAAGTTTCTCTCTCAAGATTTTCATCAGGAAGGGAATCTTGGTGTGAAGAGGGCATTCCAGGGCGCGGCTGATCCTCGGATGGATGCGCGGAATGTTTGGAATGATCCACCATAAACGGACCTCTTCGGCCGCAGCCGCAAATCGCCGGAATTGAAGACGGATGAGGGTCGCCCCGTGCCGTTCCTCTCTGAGGATCCGGTTCCCACACCTCCAAAATCTATCGGATGAGGAAGACGCTTTCCTAAATCCCATATCCAAGTGGAGATGGAGCGTTTTGACCGGTCGAGAAACCCGATCTCTCAGTCGAGAAAGAGATAACGGGCCAGGAAGATCGCGCCGAGCAGATAGCATAACCGATTGACTTCACGGCCTTTACCGCCGAGCAGCTTGATGACCGGGTAGCTGATGAATCCAAGGGCCAGACCCTCCGCAATGCTGTAGGTCAACGGAATCCCGACCACGATGAGGAGGGCTGGAATCGCTTCGCCAAAATCATCCCAGGGAATCCTGCGGAGGCTGGCCGCCATGAAGGTTCCGACCACGATGAGGGCGGGCGCCGTGACCGGGTAGAGAAGGACCCCTTCTTTCCAGGCGTATCCCCCCCCGATCATTTGGGCCACCGGACTGAAGAAAAGAGCCGCGAGGAAGAGCAAGGCCGTGACAAGATTTGCCAAGCCGGTTCTGGCGCCGGCCGCCGCGCCGGCCGAACTCTCGATAAAGGCTGTGACCGTTGAGGTGCCAAGACAGGCGCCGATGACCGTACCGGCGGCGTCTGTCGTCAATGCCCGTGTCCCCCGTTCAAGACGGCCGTTTTTAAGGAGACCCATGCGTTCTCCGACACCAATGAAAGTACCGATCGAATCCAGAACATCCATATAGAGGAATATGAGAATGATGGGGATCATTCCCCAGGTCAAAAGGCCCGCAATGTCCATCTTGAGGAATGTCGGGGCGAGAGAGGGCGGGGGCGCGACAAGCCCTTGGTAGTGCGCCACGCGAAAGATAAGTCCCAACACCGCTGTTGACAAAATACCCCATAGGATGGCGCCCCGTACCTTGCGCACGAGAAGGGCGCCGGTGAGAACAAGCCCGAGCAATGAAACCCAAACGGCCGGATTGTTTAACTCACCCAAATGTACAGGCACGGCTTGCTCCATCGGATGCCGGACAACGATTCCGGCGTTCACCAATCCCATGAAGACGATAAAGAGCCCGATCCCGGCGGCGATGGCGTGTTTTAGGGATTCGGGAACGGCGTCGATGATCACCTGGCGGACATTGAAGAGATTAAGAATGAGAAAAACGATTCCGGCGACAAAAACAGCGCCCAATCCCTGTTGCCAGGTAATGCCCATCCCCAAAACAGCGGTTAAGAAGAAGATGTTTTCGCCCATCCCCGGCGCCAGGGCGATGGGATAATTGGCGAGAAAGCCCATAAGGAGTGTCGCCGCCGCCGCGCTGAGGCAGGTGGCGGTCATGACGGCGCCGAAGTTCATCCCCGTTTGAGCGAGGATGGCGGGATTCAGAAAGACGATATAGGACATCGTCATAAAAGTCGTTATTCCGCCCAAAACTTCCAATCGAACCGTTGTTCCGGCTTCCCGCAAATGAAAGAATCTCTCCAGGAACATGCCGCATCCCCCCATTTGATATCGATTCTTGTCCGCCGGAATCAGGAATCCCCGGCCGCAAAAAGCCTACCCGAACTTTACAGGGGCTGCACGCGGTATCTTCCGCATCAAAGTTCTAATTCAAAGATCTGCGATCCCCAGCCGTCTTGCGGCCCTCAGAACCCGAATTCAATCACCTGCGGCACCCAAACCGATACGGGCCGGTTTCCCGATAGGGCCGGGCGGAAGATCCACTTTAAAACAGCCGATCGAATCGCCTCCTCTATCATTTCGGGCGCTTCTCTGTAGGGAAAGCGCACGGCTTTAACTTTTCCCTCTTCGCCGACAAGGATTTCCACATGCACTCTTCCCGCCCATCCCATCTCCAGCGCGATCTCGGGATATGCGGGGGGAATGATGTGGAGCAGTTCCGGTCTATTCGAAATGACGATAAAAACGCCATCCGGGGAATACCCTCCTTCCGCGGGGGGCGCGGGGGGCACGGGAAGCGATTCAAGCGGGGGCATGGGATCGTCATCCAGGACAGGAACAAGTTCCCCCTGGTTGCCGGCGCCGGGAGGGACGGGACGGCTGATCGGTTTCGGTGGTGGGGGGATGATCACTTCAGATGGGATGATGAAGCCTGCGGGTGGTTCTTGGATCGGAATCACAGGGTGGACATAGGGAGGCGCAACGAAGCAGGCAATGGCGTGAAGACCCAAGCCGGTGAGAAAGCCGACCAGGATGCGCCGGGGATAGATATGATCATATCGAAAAGGCAGGCCATGACAGAAAGAGGCGGCATTCATGGATGATCCTCCTCAGGCGGGCCACTCCGCGGGAATGGGAGTGGAACCCGTCGAATCGAGCCCCGGCAGAGGAGGTGCCATCTTCCCTCACCCCGATCATACCAGAATCAATGGATGGTGTCGCTCGTTCTTGTTATCCTGGCGGGTGGGTTTGAACCCGGAGGGATCATGAAACGATGTTACAAATCACTCTGTGATCTGCGGATATGGGGTGTTCTGCTGCTCTGCGGCGCGGCGCTGAATGCCTGTTCTCAAAACCAGCAGGATTCATCAACCCGGGACCCGGGGGATCGGATGCTGAAGTGCGTGCAGGAACTCTCCTCACCGGCGTATGAAGGGCGGGGTGTTAATTCCCCCGGCCTGGACAAGGCCGCCGGCTTCATCCGCGGAGAGATGGAGCGGTTGCAGCTTCAACCGGCTGGGGACGATGGTTTTTATCAGGCTTTTGAAATCTCAATTAATGTTAAACCCCTGGAAGGAACCCGGCTCCGGATCCTTGAAAACGGCGACGGGATCTGGTATGAACCGGGCCACATCTGGGCGCCGGAAGGGATCTCCGCGGACGCTCAGCTCGAGGATCTGGCGGTCCGGATCCATCCCGATGGCCTGGGCTCCTCCGATGGGAGCGGCCACCCCGGTGGTACGGGCCATCCTGGATCCAAGCTCCCGGAACCCTTTGCCATCTTGATCTTGGAGCGGGAAACTCCCGCCGCCCAATCTATGATGATGATCCCACCTTGGCAGCTCAACCCTTGGGGATATCTTGTGGAACAGGCGATTCATGCCGAGGCCGCCGGCGCGAAGGCATTGTTTGTATCATCCGATCCCTGGAATTCAATCAGGACCGAAGAAGTTTCCCTGCCTAATCCATCCGACGGATATGTCACCGCTCCGATTCCGGTTGTACGTTTCAGCCCTTCACGCGTCCGCGAGTTGCTGGAAATGATGGGCGCCGATGCGGCGACGGCATCGAGACTGGCGGGATCCACGCTGGCGGGATCTGAACAGGGTCAAATCCGCGTCGATCTGAATATTGCGATGGACCGCACTCTGAAATCCCCCAGGAATGTCATCGGGTCCATTCCCGGGAATGGTGAGTGGGTCTTTGTGACGGCGCACTACGATCATCTGGGCCGCGGGGACAACGCGCCCTCGGGTGAATTCGTCTATTATCCCGGCGCCGATGATAATGCTTCCGGCATCGCGCTGCTGCTGGAGCTGGCCAGCCGATTTTCACAACAACACAATAAATCCAAGCGCGGCCTGGTCTTCGCGGCCTTTGCCGCCGAGGAGATCGGTTTGGCTGGATCACGGTATCTGGCGGATCACCCCATCGTTCCACTGGGGGATGTCGCCACTGTTGTTAATGTGGACATGGTCGGGCGTTTGAGGGATGGGGATCTTCTAGTAATGGGTACCGGCAGCGGAACGCTTCTCGCCGAGATCGTTGATAGTGTTCGTACCGTTGCGACGCCCGGTCTTGCTCTTAGATCGGTTCAGGATCCCGGCAGCCCGTCGGATCAGGCGCCCTTCTATGCGAAGGGGGTTCCTGTGCTTCATATCATGACGCCGCCGCATGTCGATTACCACCAGCCGACCGATACCTGGGATAAAATCGACACGGAGGGCCTCTGCCGCGTGACGGATTTTACATTTGCCCTCGTTGATTCCCTGCGTTCCTCAGCACGGCCGGCCTTTCGCACTTCGGCGTCCGGCATGGCCGCGCCGCGATCCGGCGGTTCCTATACGGTGTACCTGGGGACGATCCCGGATTTCGCCTATGAAGGGGATGACGGTGTCCGCCTCTCAGGAGTGAAACCCGATTCGCCGGCGGCATCGGCCGGTCTTCTGGAAGGGGATCTCCTCATCGAGGTCGGCGGCCTGCCTCTGAAAAATCTCCGGGATTATGTTTCGATTTTGAAAGCCCACAAGCCGGGGGATGAGGTTGAGCTTGTCTTCAGGCGTTCCGGAACGGAGCAGAGGGTTAAAACCGTTTTCGAGGAGCGGAAATAAAGTGGTTCTCACTCCGTCTCGATTTTTGTAATGGTTCCGATAGGAGGCGGATCTTGAAATGACGCGGCGCGGTACAATTCAACATGAAGGCGGATAGGATCGTTTTTTTTGTAAAACCAGAGGATTTTATTGATCGGATGATATCCAATAGCTTCCACGTGGATACTATGCTTTGCCGGTGTCGTAAGGTAGGAGGCCGTATCGGATAGTGCTTCTACAAAGAGACCGGCGGCGTCGGTCGTCAATTCACGGATTTTGGGGCCTAGAAATTTGACTTTCGCCCAATCGAGCGCTTCACAGCAACGGAAGTGTTCGGAAAAACCCACCTCGCTGATGCGCTTGATGGTTATCTTTGCAAATTCCACCGGCTGCGCCGTCTCCGCCTCGACGACATCGATCTCAAGCGGGCGGTTGTAGAGGGGTCTAATCTCTTTGTATAACCTGTTTGTGTCGACGAGGGTGAGAGAAACCTGCGTGTTCCTCTTCTCATCGGTTATCTCCGGAAACTCATGCGCCGTACCGCAGGCAAGGTAGAAATCTTCGGTTCGCACATCGAGAAACTCCAGCGCCCGGCGGACAAACCCCAGATCCAGGGGATTCAAAGAAAGCCCTCCGAACCACAGACCGGCCCTTGTTTGGAGTAAGGCTTCGAAGGGACCCGGCTCAACCAAGCCGGGTTTTTTGGGGCGCCCAGAAGCGAGAAACGATACGGGATCATTCGTTCCGTCGCCGGTCTTTGCCGATCGGCAGAGACAGAGGACATCCTCCCATGCCGGTTGCGGCGGCGACTTCAAGCTGGATTGTTTCGCCGCAACCGCCTGAGCCGAGATTGTCATTCCTCCGGATTGAAGGCCAAGGAACTCCGGCCTTTCAAAATCAAGGCGGTGCGCGCAACCGGAAACGGCCAGAGCCATTCCATAAAGCAGAAGGACTCCGGCCGGAAACCGCCACGCTGGGGCGCGCATCTCTTAGCGCTTTTCCGCCGCGTCCAAATAGCGGCGAAGAGTCGCCAGGCGCTCATCCCGGTCTTTAACGAACCGCTCGATTCCCTTCAATATCCAATCGCAGGATAAATGAGCTTCCTCGATCACCTCATCCAGCGTGCCGCCTGTCCGCCACCGATCATCCCAGTCGGAAGAGATTGTATATTCATCGGCGACAGGATTCGAGAGCCAGTCCTTCATGAGCCGGCGGGACCGGTTTGTAACCGCCATGCAATCGAACCGGTCTGCATCAGATAGGATTGTTTCACGGACCGATTTCGGTTGGAGGTTGAAGAGCTGAGGGCTGATGGCTGCGACGACCTTCACGTTTAACCCGTTCTTCTCCAAATCAGGCAGGCATTTGATCAAATTACTCGTCGTCGCGGTCCCTTGTACAAATACGGTGCCCATCTTGGGCTGACCTTGCTTGAAGTCGCGCAGAATGTAGGCGCCCTTGGCCGCTTCGAAATGAGAGGGGATGCCGAGGGCGGCGCGATCGGGGATCTCAATGGGGGGGCGTGTCAGGTGCAGGGCGATAATCGGCGCTTTCGCAAGGAGTGATCTCGCGATGACGACAGGCACCTCATTGTATTCCCAAGGATGGACATCAATCACCTGTCCCTCGGGAAAGAGCTGGGTGATACCGGGCGCGAAAATTCCGAAGTGAGTCCGGGAATCATCCGCCGTTTCAGGGCCCGAGTGCCCCGCCACCCAAAGGACCTTGCCCGTTTTGAATTGCGTATCCTGGCACATTTGGCTGTAAAGCCTCATCAGGCCGTATTTGAGATAGACAAAAGATCCATAGGTTGAGCAGGCGCCATAAAGCCCATCGAATTCCTCAAAGGGCTTTTTTGAAAGATTGACGCTGGCCATCCCGCACACCAGTCCCGCATTCGCGAACTCGGTGATTTCCTGGGGCAGCAGAACGCCCTCGGGATTTGAATTCCGTTCATATTTTCCGAATCCGGGAAGTTCGTCAAAATCATAGGCGAATCCGCTGATATTCGTTGAATCGGCAAGATCGGCCGAGCAAATCACAAAGAGCGGGCGCCCATGGGTTTTCTTTGAATAGGCATTGACCCACGATCCCCATCGGGCGAGCGCCGCCCGGTTAGGTTTCTTCTCACCGGGTTTTGCCCACATGGATTCAGGGTAATTTTCGAAATCCGTTATAACCGCGTCGTTGCAGGGGGATGTGGGGCCGCCGAAACGATATCCGTCGATGGTCTCCGGGATCGAATCGCCGATCTGGAGGAGGGTGTCGGCCATATAATCGATCAGGTCCCGATCCTTGCGCATCATCTCAAAAACTTTTGCGTAATTATTCCTGACCTGTTTGTTAAAGGCGGCAGTGTCGCCGGGCCGGGGTTCACCGAATCCCTCGAACTCGACGCCGTACTTTTCCATAAACGGCTTTTTTGTTTCCCAATATAGCTGGCAGTTGGATGGCGAGTGGGGCGCGCCGTGCGATGCGTTGTCGTATTTTAGATAACCCCGGCCTTTCCTGGTTCTGGCCCAGGCAGCGCCCGGTACCTTTGCGGGATTGGGCCCATGAACCAAATTCGTCAAGGCTTTGGCCACCTGGGTCCAATCAGTGCCGTCTTGTGCGCCGAAAGTCCGCCATCCATGGGATTCAAACCATTCCTGCGGCGAACCCGGAACGACATCGCTGACGCGATGATCATCGATGCCGAAGTCATTCCAATCGACGAGGAAATAGAGGTTGTCCAATCCAAGTCCCCAGGCGCTGTTTTTCGTTTCATGAACGCCGCCGGGGGTCAATCCGCCCTCACCCTCCATTGCAAAAACCTTGACGCCCTCGGCGCCCGCCCTCTTCAGGGCCATGGCCTCACCCATTGCGAAAGGGCTTCCGTGCCCCGAGGGGCCGGTGTTGGCTTTAACAAAAAGTGTTTTCCCTTCCATCTCGGCATGTCCGGCGAGCCCGCCGTGTCTCCGGAATCCCAGAAGATCTTCCCAAAAGACGATATGCTCCGGGTTCAGGCGGTAGCGGGAATCACCCGTTTCTTCGAATTTCGCCCTCAAGGACTCGGCCAAAACGGCCAATGTGGCGTAGAGCAGGGGCGCGGTGTGTCCTGCGGCGAGAATGAAGCGGTCGCCGAAACGGGCTTCCGGCCGGCGGATGTCCCAGCGCATGAGATCGCCCATCAGGAGCGTGACCATCATCTGAACCTTGGAGCGGCTTCCACCGGGATGCCCGCTTTGTCTGTGGTTCAGCATCATGTCGATGCAAGTATCGATGAGATCCTTGATCTTTTCCCAGTGCTCGAAATGAAGTGATTGCTTCTCGATAAGTGAACCGACCGATTTCTGAGATTGCATGGCCACAGCACCATCCTCCCTTAATTCCTCACCCAATAGATCGGGTCCCGGTGTCCTGGTTGAAGTGGATTCCACGTTTTGGAGACACCCTGCGATCGTGCCAGAGAGGGCCCGCGAGGGTCAAGGAGAGAAGGGCGCCGAATCCGGGAAGAGGTTTTACGACCGGCCTCTT
Source organism: Candidatus Eisenbacteria bacterium (assembly GCA_018831195.1). Classification (NCBI taxonomy): domain Bacteria; phylum Candidatus Eiseniibacteriota; species Candidatus Eiseniibacteriota bacterium. The sequence goes on from JAHJDP010000019.1 coordinate 60,246, forward strand.
CCCGGAATGGAGGATATGGGGTTAGAAACGGATCCCACCGAAGATAAAAATGCTGCGATTCTTGATAGTCGTGCTGTTCTCAACGTCGGTTTCAACAACGATATCGGTCATGCCGAGGGAATAGCGCCCCTCCACGAAGAATGCCGTGGAGCTATTTGTGGGAATTTCCAGCCCGGCGCCGAAATTGATACCGAAATCGGTCTCCTTGAAATCATCTTTCGCATCCTGTGTCGACTTGCCCATGTCGTTGTCAAAGGACCACTCAGCCGTCATTAAGAAACCAAACTCCGGACCGGCCATGAGAAAGGGCCTGGCGCCATCGGTCTTCGGCGCGATACGGATCATTGGATTGACGACGACATAATCCAGGGCGATCTCGCTCTTGAAGATGCGGTCTTCACCATCCATCTCATTCCCATTCCTGTACCTGTCCTCGTACTTACCCCCCTTGCGGACATAGAGCAGGTCGGTATCGATCGAAAAGTACGGACCGAGATTGATACCCAATGTCGCGCCGCCCCCGAATCCCATGAGATTCCCGTCACGATTCTCGGGATCCGGTTCAAATTCTTGAAACGCGGGATTGATTCCGCCCTTGACGGCAAAGGAAACCGGCTTTGTCTGCTCGGCCAGAACCGGGGCGGCGCAAAAAACTACAATCAATATGACAGTGGCAAGGATCTTGGTCATGAACAAACCTCCTGAATTTGTCCTTCTCGCCCGGACATCAAAGAACGCCGGGCAAATGTTAAACTTCTCGGACATGCTTCGAGCTGTGATGCCGTATTTGGAGCGGATCAGCCCCAAGCGCGGGGCTTTTCTTAGTTTTCGGCCCTGCTTGGAACCGAAATGAGTGAAAATCCGGGAGTTTTGCCAGAAGTCATAAAGGGGAGTGAGGGGTGCCGCAGGGCTTACGGGGCCGGACTGTTATTTCCCCACGGCACCCAAAAGAGTGGACGCTGGTCCACCCGGACGCTATGTCCCGGATCATGATAATTGCCACATCCATGCCAGAATGGGCTCAGGTTCACAACTCTTTGTTTTGTTGAGAGTTGCGGACTTTTCAAGGCGGGGTTCGGGATGATCCAGGTGGGATGCGTGATCGTTCTGGGGCAATCAATGTGTCCCGTGGCGAACAACTGTTACACACCGTTGCAACTCCGTCGATACTATTTAGGGGATGGCATTTTGGGGGACGGTGTTTTGGGACGCGTTGTTTTTGACGCGGTATTATTATGAAGATTATATGGAATCAATGGATCGGCACTATGGCCTATGATATATTCATGGTGAGGTTGATCGACATCGCAGAAATTCGGGCGGAAGGTCAGAGGAGCGACGAAAATGCTCGACGATAGAGCGTTGGTCCTCAATCGAAGCTGGGTTCCCATCGGAACAACCACCGTGCGGGAAGCCATCTCTATGGTCTTTCGGGAAACCGCGAGTATTATTCTTCCTGATGACTTCACGGTGCACGACTTTGATTCTTGGTCGAATCTGAGAGTCAATGAGGAAGAGCCCTGCATCCGGACCGTCTGTCTCCGCATAAAGATTCCCGAAGTCCTTCTCCTGACGCGGTACGATGAATTCCCTGTTCGCAAGATTCCTTTCTCAAGGCGCAATATCTATCGCCGGGATCAGTTCCGGTGCCAATATTGCGGCCGGAGGAAAGATCCAACCGAGCTATCGGTGGATCACATCATCTCCCGGTCACATGGTGGCACTTCCACATGGCTGAACTGCGTGCTGGCCTGTCTTCCTTGCAACCGCCGCAAGGGCAATCGGACACTGGAGGAAGCCGGGATGCATTTGATGAGGCCGCCGAAAGAGCCGACATGGTCTCCGACCTTGACCGTTCCCATGGCCAGGCGCAAGGTCTCCTGGCAATCGTTTATCTCCGATCATTATTGGAATGTTGAACTGGATGCATAGAGGCCGGCCTTGATACCCATCCTCTTTCGGATCGGACCCTTAACGCTCTATTCATTCGGGCTCATGGCCGCTTTGGCTTTTCTGGCCGGGCGCTGGGTGCTCCTGCGTGGTCTGGATCGCCGAGGTATTCCCGCGCAAGAAGGTGAAATTTATACATGGGCGGCGCTTATCGGCGGTTTGGTTGGCGGGCATGTCTACTATCTCATCGAGCACTGGGATGAGGTCCTTCAAGACCCGTTCAGGACCATTGTATCGGGTGCGGGCCTGGTCTGGTATGGGGGCCTGGCCGGGGGTGTTTTGGCGGGCCTGCTTGTACTTAAAATAAAAAAGCATCCCCTTGGTCCCGTCGCCGACGCTTTCGGTCCGGCTTTGATTCTTGCCTACGCTTTTGGCAGGATCGGGTGTTTCCTCGCGGGGGATGGCTGCTATGGGCGACCAAGCAACGTTCCCTGGGCGATGGCCTTTCCCAAGGGGGTTGTACCGACAACGGAATTGGTGCACCCCACGCCGATCTATGAATCCCTCATGGCTATCTGGATCTTCATCATTTTAAAACGGATGGAGAAACGGGAGCTGCCGTCCGGTCTTGTCTTTTGCGCCTATTTGGGATTGGCCTCCTTAGAGAGACTGATCGCCGGATTTACCCGGCAGAATCCGCACGTGGCGTTCGGGTTGTCCACCGTTCAATTGATTTCCATTGCCGGAATGATTCTTTCGCTGGTGCTGGCATATCTCGTTCGCCGGCGCGCCGAAATCCGCTGAGGGAGCGGTTGTGCGGTTCCGGCTCATAGAAACAAACCGCCTCTTTGCCGGCTCATAAGGAATATTTAATCGATGAAGGGGAAATACCGGGATCCGTCACGACGCGGCATATATTCCGATTTGGCGATCCGTCAAATACCGCGTTTGTTGTCGGTGACCGACAGAGAAGAGTTTTCGCCTACCTATGGGTGCATGGACCGCGAATATTGGTTATGCCGCTCGACTGATTTTCCATCGAGTATTGCTCAATTCGGAATTCAGTCCCTGGCCCTTGTTTATGCGCATCCCTTTTCAAACAACCCATACCACCGCCATCCCAAAATTCTGAAAATCGTGCTTGCCGCCATGGATTACTGGATAAAAATTCAGAAGAACGACGGGTCATTCGATGAATTTTATCCCAATGAAAGGGGTTGGGCCGGTCCGACCGGGTTCCTTGTCTATGCCATGGCTAGAGCTTATCGCGAGGTTGCGCCGTTGATGCCGGGCGACCTGCGGGATCGTTTTTTGAAAAGCCTTTCTAAGGCCGGACGATTTTTGGCCCGTTATGATGAACCGGGAGTGCTCGCAAACCACCATGCCATGGCGATTCTGCCGATTTATGAAGCCTACGATATTCTTGGTGAGCGGCAGCTGCTTGAAGGGTTCCATGACCGTCTCAATGATTTTCTCGGTTATACCAACGAGGAAGGGTGGTGCCTGGAGTATGATGGGCCGGATCTGGGCTATCTTTCCGCCACCGTTTCCTTCTTGGAAAAATTGGGACGCTTATACAAAGATGATCGGCTGGAGGATGTTATCCTCCGCGCGGTTGAATTCTGCTCCTACTTCGTTTATCCCAATGGATTCTTCGCCGGGACCGTCAGCAGCCGGCAGACGGTTCATTTTTATCCCCATGGTTTTGAAATGCGAGCCGGCAGCGATCCGCTGGCCGCCGCCGTCGCCGAAGCGATGCTGGCTTCCTTGGGCGAGGGCAAGTTGGTACCTCCGGAGATCCAGGAGGACCGTTATTTCAAATACCGTATACCGGAATTCCTTGAGGCCTATCTGGATTATGCTCCGGTTGAAAAATCTTTGGAGCCGCTGCCCTATGAGCGGCCGCCCTTTCAGAAATATTGGCCCGGGGCGATAATGGCGGCGCGGCGGGGCGACAATTATTACGCAGTGACAAGTCTCGGAAAGGGCGGCGTTCTAAAGCTTTTTCGCTCGGATACCGGCCGGCTCATCTTTAACGATTGCGGTCTCCGCTTGCTGTTGAAAAAAGGCGGCGAAGTGACGACCGGCTGGATGGATCCGGATTATAAAACCGAAGTGAATGACAATGTACTGGAAATTTCCGGCCATCTTCACAAGGTTGTACATAAAGTTTTCACTCCTCTTAAGATGATCCTGTTCCGCCTCTTTATGCTCACCTTCGGTTGGCATACGGGGATGGCTTACAATATCAAGGGGTGGATTCGAAAACTGCTGATGTTGCGCTCAGGGATCGCACCGGTTCAATTCACTCGAAAAATCATCTTTGAAAAGGACTCCTGTCTAATGACTGACACCATCCGGTTGGAGCCGGGTGTTGAGGTTCTAAAAGGCACGCTGGGCGATGAATTCTCACCGCGGTACGTTCCCCAGAGCCGGTATTTTCAGTCTCAGGAACTCGATGTGGAAGGCTATGATCTGACGGCGGAAGATCTTGAGAGACTCAACCACCGGCGGAGTCTATTGATCACCCGCACAATTTCCTATTCCGAAGGGCTCATGGATTGCAGGAGTCGGGATGACACTTCATCCGCGAATTAAAGCGGCCCTGATGATCCTAATGACGGCGGTTCTCTTCGCCGTGCTTTTCCGGCAAATTCCGTTCGGAAAGGTCATGGCGGTTCTCCGCGGAGCCGACCTCGGACAACTCACCTTAGCCCTTCTCCTAACTGTCTTGCTCCCGCTTTTTGCCGCTATTCGCTGGCGCCTTATCCTGCAGCTTCTCGGATACAGTATCTCATTGCGGACCGCTTTCGACCTCATCATGGCCGCCTGGCCTGTCAGTTCGATTACGCCCAGCAAGTCCGGAGATTTGATCAAGGCCTATTACTTGAAGGACCGCGTGCCGGTAGGGCTGACGATCGGGACTGTGCTGGTTGAGCGGGCGGTGGACGTCCTGGTGCTGCTGCTCTTCTCGGTGGCCGGGGCGGCCCTTTTCGGCTGGCGTCAAATTCTCTGGATTTCAGGCGGGCTCTTTTGCGCGGGCACGCTTGGCCTGATCCTTCTCGTGACGACGGGGGATCGCTGGCCCCTGCCGGCGAAACTCCGGCCGAAGATCAGCGATCTCCTTCAGGCCTTTAAAGTCCTGGCCTCGCATCCCGCCGCGCTCATCCTCGTCGTTGTCTATACGGTTGTGAAATGGTTTGTTTCCATCTTCCAAACCTACCTCTGTTTCATCGCGCTTCGCCATCCGGTGACCTTGGCGCAGACAGCGGGCGCTCTGCCTCTGGCCATCTTTGTCGGGCTCTTTCCGATTACGCTTTCCGGTATGGGGACACGGGACGGCGCGCTGGTTTTTCTGCTGAGCGCCTATGCGCCGGCCGAGGTCATCCTGGGTGTGGGGCTTCTCTATACATTATTTGCCTACTGGGTTCCCTCCCTCGCCGGGCTGCCGTTTTTGAGAAGAGCGCTGCCGGAAGGACGATCCGTCCTCACGAAAACCGCAATGGAGATGAAGCAGAAGGATTTGATTGCGGAAGATTAGGCTACAGAATATCAGGCCGCGGAAGAGGGAAGAGCCTGGCGCCGGCGGATCTGATATTTGTAAGCGTTGCGTATAACAAAGATAAACAATAGAGAAGCAAATCCGCTGATAAATCCGACCGTTTCCACCGCCAGAATTAGTCCCAATCCCAAAAGGAAGAGAACGGCGCAGGAAACAAGGTGATTGGCATTGCCGTAGTTCTCCCGCCAGGTCGTCCCCAAAGGTTTCCCTGCTTCCAATGCAATGGCGATTGAAACGAGAAGTGAATTCGACAGGACGAAGACCGGGAAAGTGATCAGGACAGCGAGGGGGCAGAGCAGGAGGAGCTGGCTTCCCGTGGCGCCGGAGGATTTTATAAAGAAATCAAAAATGATCCCGGCAAGCGCCAGGGAAAAGGAGCTTTGGGCGCCGTTAAAGACCGCCCGGATGGCTCCTCTTCTGTGAAGGATGAGATCAGCCAATAACACGCTGCTGAAGGTGATGCTCAGAGCCTGGACTCTCGGTAGAACAAAAAGAACAGCGATGTTGGCGGCCAAGGACATGCTGACCATGCCCCTTTTGCCGAAGGCGGGGAGCCAGAAGGTTTCCGCCGCGAGGGAAAGGAAAAACCAGAAAGCCAGCGTGCTGAACGGAACGGACGGGGTGGGCGTTTCCACCCCGGCTCCATTCCAAAGGAGGATGGCAATGGCCATGAAGATCACCGTCGTGACAAAGATCACCAATCTTATATCATATCCGAGGGGCTTCATGACCAGGTCTCTCTTGTTGTCTTCTTCACGGGTTATCATCGGATCTCTTTCGTCTCTCGCTTACCAGCCGGCTCTTCCAGCGGCGTATTTTGAGAAGTGATTGAGATCGACATTGAGCTTCTCTCCGGCGAAGGTGCCGCCCTGGTTTTCCCAGCATCCGGCGCCGTCGTTGAACCACCAGATCGTCCAATCAGTAAATGGGATATAATCGAGGTCCTTGAAATCCATCTCCAACTCAACGGGAACGTTAAAGACGATTCCGTGGGGCTCCAGCTCACAGATCAGGTAATCGCTGCCGGGGTCGCGGACGGTGATATAGGTATCCTCATCAAGCGCGTACTTAGGGAACTTAACCTTATAGCGGTCATACTTGACCTCGCCCCCCTTGTCGGCGTCGATGAGTTTTGTGACATAGCCGGGTCCGCTGAGATAGCGGACGAATTCAATGTCACCGGTGTCTGCGGATGATCTGCCGAGGGCGAAGTCGCCGAGTCGGTCCGATTCCGCCAGGAGTTTCTTGTTATCCAATTGCGTGGGGATAGGAATCCAGTCGTTCCCGTCGGCGCGGAGCACCACAAGCGAATTCTCTTCGCTTTCCTTTTTATCAGTGCGATCCAGCTTGTCCCACTCGATGCTAACAGGTGAATTTAAAACCAAATCAGAGGGTTCAATCCTGATCATCAAGCGCTCTTCATCGAGCAGGCTGACGGTCACATCCGTCTCTTCATCAAGGCAGTCTTTCGGGAAAATGACCTTGAATCCACGGACATCGAGGTGGCCGCCATCGGACTTGATGGACTTTGTTTTAGTGCTCTCATCACCTAGTGGGGATGTCTGAATCGCGGTAGGGGAGAAGATGAACTGGGGGCCGGATTCGCCCGAAACCTCAGCGGCCGAGGCGGTCGGCGTGGAGTCGTTGTCCTTGCCGCACCCGACAAAGAAAAGGACTATCAGCAATCCGACGACTGCAGTGAAGATTCCAATATGGCCTGAGGGGGTTCGACGCTGCATGACATCCTCCTTATGGATTGACACTGACTGTAAAGCGAGAGTTGTGCCAGCAAGGGGCTCTCTCGTATCTCCTTATTATTCAAGAAATTGAGAGATCAAAGCCGAAGGGTACCCTGGATGAAAGAGGGGAAATTCACCCTCTTTGCATGAAGCCGCCGCCTTGTAAGGGTCCTATTTTTATTGGATTATCCAGCCTGGTTGAGAAGAGCCGGGGATACGCTGGACGCCCCAGCGCGGAGCGCTCCGCCACAATGCGGCACGGAGGTTTTGGGATGGGAAGCCAAATCGGCCGAATGTTCCGGGTCATGACATGGGGTGAGTCGCACGGACCGGCGTTGGGGTGTGTCATCGATGGATGTCCGGCCGGGTTGCCCTTGTCCGAGCGGGATATTCAAACAGCGTTGGATCGCAGGCGTCCCGGGCAAAGCCGTCTCACGACACAACGGCGGGAAAAGGATCGCGTTCAGATACTATCAGGTGTCTTTAACAAAAAAACACTCGGTTCGCCGATCAGCCTTCTTATACAAAATGAAGATCACCGGTCAAGTGATTACAAGGAGCTGAAAGACATCTACCGCCCATCCCATGCCGATTACACCTATGAATTGAAATATGGGATCCGGGATTGGCGGGGCGGGGGGCGTGCTTCGGCGCGTGAGACCGCCGGGCGGGTCGCCGCCGGAGCCGTCGCTGAGAGATTGCTGCGGCAAGTGACGCAATGCCGGATACTTGCCTACGTTCAGGCCGTGCAGAATATACGTGCGGAGAGGATCCCGGCGAGGCTGACCCGGGCTGTGATCGACCGGACGCCGGTGCGTTGTCCCGATCGGGCAGCCGCACGCCAAATGATCAAGCTGATTGATGATGCGAAAATGGAAGGCGATTCAGTGGGCGGAATCATCGAACTCCGAGTATCGAACCCGCCGGCCGGGCTGGGAGAACCTGTTTTCGGGAAACTGGAGGCGGAGCTGGCCAAGGCGATGCTGAGTCTGCCCGCGGTGAAGGGATTTGAAATCGGCGCCGGTTTCGCTGGGACCCTTTTAAAGGGATCCGAGCATAATGATCCCTTCACGGCGAAAGATGGATTGATTCGAACGGAAAAGAATGACTCAGGTGGGGTCCAGGGAGGGATTTCAAACGGCGAGGAAATCGTGCTTCGGGTGGCTTTTAAGCCGACGGCGACGATACAGAAAAGGCAGAAGACTGTTGATCGACAGGGGCGTACCCGGCAAATAAGCCCGGGAGGGCGCCACGATCCCTGTGTCCTTCCCAGGGCCGTTCCCCTTGTTGAAGCGATGGCCGCCCTCGTTCTGGCGGATCTATGGCTGATCCATAGGGGTGGAAGTCGGATCTAAACTAGTTTATCTTGTCCTTGAGGGCGTATTATTGAGGGAGGGTTATTGAGGCATCTCATTGAGAGAGTATGGTGAGCAAAGACCGATTTTTTAACGGAGGGTTTTCATGGGTTCGGAGAGAGAGAAAGAAATAAAACGCAGACGGCAGCGCCGGAAGAAGAGAATCAAGAGGAGAATTCTCGAAATTATAAAGGACAAAGGAAAGAAAGATAAGGCCGTCTCCAGCTAATCATTTATTAAAAGAAAAGGTCCACTCGTCTTGCGGCGAGTGGACCTTTGATTTTCGATCGAATGATGCGGAGGTCTTTGGACCTCACACCCCATTTCTTATTTCAGCAGCATCATCTTGCGGCTCTGCACTCCCTCCGGGGTCTTCAGGCTGTAGAAGTACATTCCTGTAGATACCGGATTGCCGCGATTATCCCGGCCGTCCCACATGAAGGTGTGACGCCCCTTATCCAAATCACCAGAGTGGAGTGTCCGAACCAAACGACCGGAAGGATCGGTCACGATGAGGGACACACCGGCGCGATTCTGCAAGGCGAAGGAGATCTGGGTGCTGGGACCGAAGGGATTCGGCCGGTTCTGCGCCAGATCGATACGGGACGTGGGGGAGGTGTTCCCAACATCGGAGATGAGGGGATCCTTCGTCAGTGTCGCGTATTTCACCTGAGCAGCGGCCACATTGGCTCTGATATCGGTATGGCCGTCGCCACCCACGAGCGCAAAGGCCGCCAGGGCGGAATCTCCCGGGGCAATCGTGAACGTGCCGGTGGCGATCAAGACCGCAATATCCGATGACGCCATGCTGGTTTGCGTAAGACCAGATTGCAGCCATGCCGTCTTATCCGCATCCGAATAGGTTTCGGTGGTCGCGTGGATAGCGCGGAATGTTGAAACGCCTTCCGGATTCAGTACCGCCAAGCCGACCTCGGTGGTTGTTGAGGGGTCATGGACATAACCCAATCCCAGATCAGCATCGTAGTCGACATTGTTGGTCGCATAGTTGGCCAAATCGAAATCTACAAAGATCCCGGCCCGGAAATTGGAGATGGTCGAGCCGCTCTCGTTCACCAACCAGTACATGAGAATGACATAGTCATCATCCGGATTCGTAGGATAGGAGTAACTCCTGAAAACCGTTGAGACTCCATAAGGCGTTTCATCGTTCTTGGAATCATCCCATATACCGAAACCGGTCTGCTCACCACCGGATAGATCACGAAGCTGAATCGGAAATGTCTGGATGAAATCATCATCTTCCGGGTTGACATCGGAACGGAAATTATCGGAGACAGGACCGTTTGTTGAACCAAAGGCCATCGAAGCCTCAAAAATCGTGTTGGCCCCACCGGAAGGGTAGACAAAACCGCTTCCCCATTGCCCGGACTGGCCGTTCCAGCCACCTGATCCGGTAAATCCAAAATTTCCACAGTTCGTGACCGTCAAGCTCCCGTTGAAGTTGTCATGATCCCCGGTTCCCAAATAGATGCGACCCTCTCTATAGAGAACGCGGGTCGCCCTTTGGTCATCGAAGTGCAGACTACTCTTGGTGCTGTCGCAAGGGGCGATGGCGTAAAACATTGTGGCCGCTGCGTAGGCTGAATGATCCAAACCCAGCATATGTCCGATCTCATGAGTGCCGACGCCCTCAAAATCGTACCTATTGCCTGGACAGGGATGCCAATCCTCTGCCGGATCGTCCCAATTGAAATTTCGGCAATAGACAAAATCACTCTCAACGAGGGCTGAAAAGAGCGTGTCTGTGCCCGTTGTCCAAAATCCCTCACTCGGCGCCGTCCGGAGCCTATAGGTGACCCCCAAAACGCCGCTGCCGCAGAGGTTATTGCAATCTTGAACCGAAACGGTCTTGACCCCATTGCTGGCGATACCGCAGATGGGAGAATGTGGGCCCTCAACGAAAGGAAGATCGGCGCCCGGCGTACATCCCCAATTTCTGAAGCACTGCTTTATCAGCTCGAACTCGTGATCATCCCGAATGGAGGGTTCATCTATATCATAGTGAATTGTATAGACGAAAGGAAGATCAGGATCACCGACCCTCATCGGTGGATCGAATAAGGCATATCCCCAAGCTGTCCCGGTCAATGAAGCCAGGAGGATGCCGAGGAATCCAAGACATAGAATACGTCGCATGGCGGGTCCTCCTTCCACTAGTTCAGATCCAGCTTATGCCGGACAGCGTTTACAAAATCCTCAAGGTTTAGATGCCCCTCTTGATTTAGAGGAACCACCTCTTTGGCCGGTTCAATGAGCAGGTTGTCGATATGATCGTTCTGCAGAATCTCTTCACCCCGTTCATCCAACTGGATCGACCACTTTCCTTGGAACATCCCATAGACCGTATAGGTGTTCTCCCAGCCTTCCTTGGGGGAGAGAAACAAGAAAACCCTTTCGCCGGGTGTGAAACTGTTTTCACCCGGAACCTCACCGATCAAGTCATCCACTTGTCCGCCTAATGTGAAAACCTCGATGATAGGCCGCGGGGCGCCCTTGAAGCTTTCCTCAATAGCGATAGTGGTTAATGTGATTGGATAACCGCCATCCTCGGCCAAACGAGTCTCCTGTTCCAGGACTTCACCCATGATGATCGTCGGGCTCATCTCCAACAGATCCTGGGTTCCCAAACGGACAACGCTTGTGCCGAGGAGGGTGGCCGGTATAAGGGCAAGGCCTAAGACCATCATGAAGGCCATTCGGCGATGCTTCCCATGCATGGGTGCCTCCTTTCGCATCTCCATTTGATGCAGGCGTCGCAAACACAGGCCGAGCCACAACCGGGGATTTCCATCCCAAGACGCGCTCAGTCTTTCAAGAAAGTGCTTACACACTTAGTGCTTTGAATTATACGTGGTTAAATGGTGAATGTCAATCCGAGGGGATGGTGGAATCGCTGGATGGTGGACCTGATGGTATAAGAGCTTTTCTCTATTGCACCGTCCCGGACACCCGGGTTGCGAAGATTGATTTTGATTCAGTTTAGAGATGATCGCATCTGGTCACTATCATATTGTCCAACAACGAGTTTTGTGACGGCTTCCAAATTTTGGCATCCTGCGTCCATCGAGTTCTGGGTTGGCATATCTCCTGCACAAGAACTTCAGCAGACGGGTGCAATGCTGGAGGAGTCGGACACGATATTGAGCAGCGGGATCCAGCGAGCCGCTGGCCCAAACGATAGGAGTTGATCATGAAGTCGCGCAAACGAACGCTACTCTATTTGGGATTCATCCTTTTTGTCGGTTTGCTGGTGGCTGGGTGTGGAGATGATGTCAATCAGCCGGAGCCGGGGGCCGCAGGCGATGATTATTCCGATCTGGAGCTGAATGATCCCAATGGCGGATATATTGAGACCGACGAGCCGGAGATTGTCTCTGATCCCTTCTTGATGGATCTCGTTGGTTCCGAAGGATATGCAGACGACCCCCTGCAGGATGACCCGGATATCCTCGAGGCCCTGGCCGATTCTTCACTGTACGATCTCTATGTGATCCGGGCGGCGTGGGGGGTCCTGCCCGTCGCCGATGAGGCTTCTCTTGGAGATGCTCCTGAGGTCGACTGGTCGGGATCCTTCACCTGCTCTGAAGGAGCGCTCCTCGCCCTTCGCAAAATAAGGTTTGAGCGTGATGATCGCTTCGTCCGGCCGCGGACGGCCCCCGATACCCTGGAGTTTGTTTCATCGACCTTTGGTCATTTCGATGCCGTCCTCATTCTTCTGGCGATCAAATCTGATGAGAGCGATGGCACGGAAACCCTGACCCTAACGACGGAACCCTTTACACATACCTGGACCCTCGCCGATTTGGATAGTCTCAATGAGGTCTACGGCACCTCGATTGTGGATCACCAGGTCTCTATTGTTTCCTTCAGCCGCGAGGCCGGCTCTTGCGAGAGAGGCTTTGTGATGGGGCAGTGGAAAGGCGACCGGGAGGATCGCGGTGTCTTCCGTGGCGTCTGGCTGGGCTATAACGGAACGGCCTATGGCTTCCTCAAGGGTCATTACGGCCAGCGGAACCGGACCCAACCCGTTCTCTTCGGAAAGTATTTTGACGGTGATGGGGATTTTCTGGGATTCATCAGGGGCAGCTATTCGCATCGCGAACCCAATTCCGGCCGCTTCCGGGCTCTGTGGATCGATCCGGATGATGTTGAGCTCGGCGGTATGTCGGGACATTGGGTCAGCGTCCCCGCGGCCCGGCGAGGCTTCTTCAACGGGCGCTGGGGGATCAAATGCGAAGACAATGACGGATAGGATCGATCCTTTCGAAATCTTTAACGGGCCCCCGTATCTCATGAAGACAGATCCCCCGCTTCACGGCGGGGGCCCTTTTTTTGATCCTCTCGATAAATGTTTGTTTACAGCCTGTCCGGGAGTCGTGCTTCGACCGCCCCCATCGGGACGATTTATGATATAATAGAGAAGAATATGGGCGCTCCAGAACGGATCTCGCAACAGAGCGCTGCTCAACAGCTGTGCGTGTGCATCGGGAGGCTTCCATGCGGATAATCAAAGGGTTGAGATTCTCTGGGGTCGCTGCAATCTGTATCATTTTCTCTTTCTTGCTGCCCCAGAGTGCCATGGCGGGTTTGGTCGTCAATGAAGTCATGACCACCAATGAGACCGCTCTGCAAGACGAGTTCGCCGATTTTGACGATTGGATCGAGATTCATAACACCGGCGCCGGATCCGTCAATATCGAGGGGATGTTTCTCACCGACGACTTTTTCTTTCCCACAAAATTCGAGCTTCCCGACACGCTCATTCCGACCGGAGGTTATATCATTATCTGGTGCGATAATGAGATGAACGAGGGCCCGCTTCATACGAATTTCAAATTGGATGGGGATGGGGAGCAGATCGGGATCTTTAATACTCTGTTTAATGGAAACGGACCGGTCGATACTCTGAGTTTTACGCAGCAGATCCCCAATGTATCACTCGGCCGGTATCCCAATGGAACCGGTAATTTCACATTTATGGGGGATTACACGCCGGGGTCGGAAAACTCGGCGCCGTACAATCTGCCGCCCTACATTACCGAAACAAAGCATTTCCCCTTCAATCCGACCGACTCGGACCCGGTCGCCGTCACGGCGACGATCGTCGAAGATCTTGTTCTCACGGAGGCCGTCTTGCATTACAACGCGGGCGCCGGATATGCGACGGTCACGATGTTTGATGACGGCAATCACGACGATGGCGCCGCCGGGGATGAAATCTATGGGGCTTCGATACCAGCCCAATCGAATGGCACCTTTGTCTCTTACTATGTCTCGGCCCTGGATGATTTGGGCCTCTCCGCGACCGATCCCCCGACGGCTCCCGCCGCGGCCTATATCTATGAAGTGGGATATCTTTCCCCCGTTTTATATGTGAATGAATTCCTGGCGAGCAACGCGACCACAAATACTGATGAATGGGGCGACCCTGATGATTGGGTTGAGATTTTCAATGGAAGCGGCCAGAACATCAATCTGGAGGGAATGTACCTGACCGACAATCTTGATGATCACAACAAGTTCGTCTTTCCCGATACACTCCTGCTTTCAGGAGAATTCTTATTGGTCTGGTGCGACGGCGAGGCGCATGAAGGCCCGCTGCACACGGCATTCAAGCTCAGCGCCGGCGGGGAACAGGTCGGCATTTACGATTCCGATATCCATGGAAATGTCGTGATTGATTCCCTCACCTTCGGGGCTCAGACGACCGATATCTCTTTCGGCCGTTCTCAAGATGGCGGCCCGGAATGGATTTTCTTTGATGTTCCCACACCCGGAGCGACAAATGCGGCCAGCGGTGTCGCTGATGAAGGGGCGTCCGGACTCCGTTTCAGGCTTCTTGGAAATGCCCCCAATCCGGCGCGGGACGGCACCCGGATCACTTTTCAGATTCCCGATGCGCGCCGTGTGGTCCTTCGGGTTATCACACCCGACGGCCGTGAGGTTACCAGACTATACGATGGAATGTTAAATACAGGCGGCCATATCGTAACATGGGATGCGCGGGATGATGCGGGCCGGCGTGTTCCCGCGGGCGTTTACTTCTACAAGCTGAATGCCGGCCAGGATCAGGCCTCGGGGAAGATTCTGCTGATCCGCTGATACCATTGAATCATTCTAGCTAGCGATCGATGAAGATACCGTGCTCCGGAGTGTGCCGGAGCACGCTGTTTTTATACGTCTCCGCATTGTACGCATCTTCTCCCCCGCCGTCATCGATGAAGAGGGAATAGCTCGTTCCTCCATGATAGTCGTTTCCGCCGGCCCGGGCCGGTCCCGGGCTGTAGATATAACGATCGGATCCTTCGAGATCGTGAAAGAAACAGATGCTATTGTGGGCGGACGCCCCCAATGAAAAGAATTGCCCGCCGTTGTAAAAATCGTTTCCTGATTCATCGATAAAGAGCGTGACGCATTCATCCCAAGCAAGGCCCTGGGCGACGCCTTGACGGGTCGAGTATTGATCATTACCGCCCTCTTCAATAAAGACACCGACGGCCTGATGCGCCGCAAAGCCCTGATTATAACGGGAACCGATATAGGTATCGTCTTCAGCTCCGCGGGCGGCCAGCAAACCGAAACCGTAATAATATCCGCCGCCCTGGGAGAAATTGCCCGCTTCGAGCCGGTCTTCACCACCGCCATCCACCAGGATTCCCAATCCGCCTGATGCCATGGTGCGGAAACCCATGCCGCAGCCCTGGGACCAGGCATCGAAGATCCCTGCATCTCCATAACCTGTCGGATAAACCCCCTTGGCATAGTAGCGGTCGTCGCCGGCTTGATCCACGAGGCTTCCAATACCTTTGGCCAGCCCTATTCCCTGAACATGAAGATCACCCTCATATTGATCATTTCCGGAATGATCCAGGATAAAGCCCAGGCCGAAGAGACCGACGGCTTGGCAGTAGGAGCGGCCCCGGTAGATATCATCACCTCCGGCATCATGGATCCAGCCGATGCCGTAGTAGCCGACGCCTTGGCACCATTGCATTCCGATATAGCTGTCATCTCCCGACAGATCGAGGAGGCCGCCGATTCCCAGGCATCCCGCCCCTTGGGATCCCTTTGTCGTTGATTCATAGGCGTCATCACCGCAAAGATCGATGCAGACGGCGACCGGAAGATCCCACCCGTTATTGCCGCCGCTGTTTCCCGAGTAAAAATCATTTCCGCCGAGATCAATGATAAAGGCGGTGTCGGTTTCCCGATACCAGTGATCGCCTGTGCCGCCGATAAGCATCCGGCCTGCAGGGGTCACCTGATCGAGGAGTATTTCAACCGCCAGCGTATCGCTGTAGATTGAGCGCAAAAATCGCCCCGCCTCTTCCGCCCAAAGGGGATCGGTCAACGTGGCAAGTGACGCGGCCGCCTCCAGAAGGGCCGGATAATCTATCTTTTGTGCAAGTTCAATCAAGCGCTTGTTCTTTTCGAACCGGCCGGTGTCTTCATCAAAGTGGATATAGATATCCTCGGCGAAAGCATCCGAGAGATTCCATCTTTCTGTTTCAAGAAAGCGCTTTTCGTCATCGGTGAGAGCGGCGAAAGCCCGCCGGTGCGCCTGTTCCGCCTGCTGTAGAACCCGCTCAATCTGATGCAAGAGGGGTTGAATGAGCCGGCGCCTGTGGGCTCGGCGTGATGGCGTTGAGACAGGAATCGCAAGAGGGATCAGTCGTTTCACCGCACTCCGGTTAATGTTAAAATCCGCGGCCAGAAGAGGTGAGGCATTCTCAAGAACTTGCAAGGAGCATTGGGCATTCAGGAATAGATCGGTGATATGCCGCGAAACGGCCTCAAGCCGGAAGGGATTCCTGTGAACATAGATCATGCTCTCCAATCTGAACGGATCGCAGCCGCTGTGGCAGCGATTCAATCGCTTTAACAAATCCTCTGTCTCGGCGCGGAAACCATATTTTTCAGTGAGGGACCAGAAGAGAGGTGTCAGGGCGCTGTTGCGATAGCGGGTCGGCGGATAGATGGTGGCATTCACCCGCGGTTCGGGCCATCGGGCTTCAGGGCGGAGACCCAGGACCACGGGTAAATCGAGGATCTCCTGCGAGACCTCCGCCGTTCCGGCCAGCCTGTCGCCGGACTTGAGCTGTTCAAGGGTGTGGGACGGATCACGCCAGAATTCAATTTGCCGGGGGCGTGCAACCGGCTCTCCATTGATCTCCATCGTCTTATACACGGCATTGCGGATAACGCGCAGGGGACAGGGCGCGCCGGCCTGCTTGCCTTCAAGCGCGCCGGTGAAGATGGCGCGGACGGATTCGGCGGGGCATGTGAAGGGCTTCCCATAGAGACCGATGATAATGTCATGGAGTTGAAGACCGCCCTGATCGGCCGGCGAATCGGGGAAGACGGCCGTGACCCTGAGCCCGCATTCCGCTCCGTGCAGTGACGGCGTCCCGCCGAGACGGCCTTCAATGTCGGGAAGGGGAGAGACCGGTTCGGTGTAAATCCCAAGCCAGCCGCGATCATCTTTTGCCGCGGCCTCCGCTGCAGAGGCGGAAAGGAATCCAAGAAGTGCAAGGATTCCGATGAAGGTTATGATGGCGCTCCAACCCATCCGGCCCATGATCTTTCCTCCTGATTTGCCCGCGGTCGTTTTAGTTCACCTCTTCTGGTTTAGCAGATCGGCGAGGGAATACAAAGCCGGATCGGTAATAAAACCGATCCGGCGTCAGCAGCGAAAATCTGGGAGGATCTGTCAGGTCCGTCGCAACTAAATTCCAGCCCCCGGAGGGTTGATCCTGTTCAATACCGCTTTCACGGAATTCATTGGTATAGAAAGGTGGACTTTTTCATCGGAGTTCTCGACATCGATCGTCAGATTGATGCCCTCTTTCCGAATGAGAACGGTCTCATTGCCGGATTCCACCTCGACAAAGACAGCGTCCGGTATCTTTTCCAGCTCGGAAATGGATTCCATCGCCAAATAAATCCACGGTTCCGTCCCCGGATCGAGATCAAAATCCAATGCCGATTTGGGAACAAAGCCTAGAGCTGTTTGAACCACGAAACCCGGAATGTATAGC
Source organism: Candidatus Eisenbacteria bacterium (assembly GCA_018831195.1). NCBI lineage: Bacteria > Candidatus Eiseniibacteriota > Candidatus Eiseniibacteriota bacterium. The sequence continues at coordinate 77,851 of JAHJDP010000019.1, forward strand.
GAGATATGGTCGCCGTGCGGCCCGTATTCCGTGTACTGGATTTTCAACACCCCGGCCCTGTGGACCGATGCGGTGAGAAAGAGAAGGCAGAAGAAAAGAGCGATGACGGTCCCGCCAAAACTCAACAGAAAACGGTTTCTGGACGCCATGGTTCACCTCAATCGTCTTGAGTGGATTTCTTGTCGATCCATACACGAACAATATCATCATCGTCATGCACGGTGATGAGACCCGTCTCGCCTTCTTTCGTCAAGGCCTCTATAGCCGCAAGGATATTGAGTTCGTGGGGATCATCGGTCGTCAACGCGTCAATCACGTGGATGGGGAGATTGATCTCCACCTTTTCACGAGGGCCATCCCCGCTCTTCTTGTGTTTTCTCGATTCGACATGAATCAATATGCGGTCGCCTTCCTTGCTGATTCTCACGATTTCATCATCTTCCTCAATCGTCACATATTCGCCATCCTCGGATTTTCTGAGAATCTCACCGAGCTTGTCAAACTCGATGCCGGCAAGGTCGAGCTCATCCAGTTCCAGAATGCCGTCGTGAAGTTCATCCGTCTCGATCATCGGTAGAATCGATTCCACCAGATTGAGCGGCAGATTGATTTTGACGCGGTCTCCGTCGCTGCCGGCTTCATTGACATAAACATGAATCCAAAAATCTCCAGATGCGCCGGCGCCAAGAGGCAAGCAAAGGGCTACCGCCAATCCCAGGAGCAAAATCTTCTTCAACATGATGCCACCTCCCGTTTTCATACTCCGGCCTGATCGATGGGTCGATTCGCCGTCTGTGAAAGATCTCCTTCCCGGGAAGCGTTCAACCGCCATCCGGCCCGGGTTCATTTAGACTTACGCAGGCCCGGGAGCGAAGGTTCCCTTGAGAATGAAGGTGGGACTGTGGTAAAAATTCACACAAGTGAGTATTATCGATGCATGGGATGCCGATCGCCCACCAGCGGTGTGACGGCGGCAAATTAACTGACAGTTATATAACGAGTTACGCTTTCTTTTTTATTTTGCATTTCGGGCATTGCCGGTACGGTCCTTGCCTATAGAGCTCCCAGAACATTTACGGGAGGTAGAGATGAAGGACTCCTGCAGGCACTTTCCAGTCATCCTGGTAGCGATGATTCTCCTCTTCGCATCATTGACGGCATCTGTTTCCGCCGATGCTCTCATCATTGAAAAGATCGAGGTCCAAGGGAATCTCCGGACAAGTGCGGGGCGGATCATCGCGGTATCGGGTTTAGCGACCGGTGATCCGGCGACGCCCGAGACGATTCATTCCGCCGCGCATCGCCTTCGTTCCTCGTCATACTTCAGTGAAGTGGAAGTTTATACTCGCGCCGGTACGGCTCCGGGCCGTGTTGTTGTCGTCTTCAGCGTTTCGGAAAACCGCCCTCATTTTCGCTTGGGGATGGGGTATGAAGATCTCTCCGGATGGTACCTGATCCCCTTACAGCTCAATCTCGATAATTTGACGGGCCATGGGGAGATTTTAAATTTAAGCGCACGCGTCGGATGGCGCCTGTCCGGCCTCGTTCTGACTTACCAAAACATTTCTCTCTCCGACCCCCGCCGCTTCTTTGAGCTTCAGCTCAAGGGTGAGTCGGTCGACCGGTTGTACTTTCTTGAAGGAACGGAAATCAGCCAGGTCGTCTCGCAGAGTGGATTAGGTTTTCATGGAGAAGTACCCGTTGCAGATCATCTGAATCTCGGCGGATGGTTTGATGTAGAGTCTTTTGAGCCCGATTCCTCCGCGGAAGTATACCGTAAGAATGAAATGCAGGACCGCCGGGAGGGAGACATTGTTCCCTTTGAGGATCTGCCAACCGGAATTCAATCAGAGGTCGGGCGGCGGACCCTGGTGAGTATTGGAATGTCCCTCGGCATCGATACCCGCCGGGGCGGCGGTCTGCGGACCAGGGGATTGTGGGGGCGAACATTAGGGGAGTACATTTTCAGCGAGAAAGACGGCTTCCCTGCTTGGCATTGGGATTTGAGGGCTTATACACCGATCGGCTCCAGGCTTCAACTATCGGCCCGGAGCCTGGCGGGAAGCGTCTCCTCCAAAGCGCCCTTTTACAAACGATACTATCTTGGCGGGCTCTATACGGTTCGCGGTTATCCAAGCCATTCCCTTTCCACGCCTGAAGGACATTTGAATTTCGCCACCTTGTCGCTTGAGCTGCGGGCCGCATGGATCGGCGCCGCCGTTGACCCGCTGTTGACCGGCTTGGTTTTCTGCGATCTCGGCACCGGTTGGAATGACCGTTGGCCGGATGCGGGGGATATTTCGGCCGGCATCGGATATGGTTTCCGGCTGCGGATGCCATGGATCGGCCGTCTGGGATTGGATATCGGATATCCTCTGAATCCCTCTCCGGTCAAGGAATCCTTTCACATTAATGCCAGCATCGGATGGACATTCTAATTATGCGGAGGCAGCCGGAAAGGGTGCGGCGGATGATGAGAGGCCGGTTTATGAATAGCCGGATCGCAAGGCGCTTAATAATAATGCTCCTCGGAGTTCTGGGAGGGACTCTGCCGGGAGCCTCGCTCGCCGGCGAAGTCGTGATTGAATCATTGGAACCGGCACGGAGGGACAGCATCCTCACTTGCACTTTAGTGACCCGCGGATTGCCGGATGCGCCGTCCAGGGAAACGATCCTGAGCGGTCTCCCTTCATCCCTCGTGATCTCGTTCACACTGTTGGACGAATCGGGGCAGGAGTTGGAAAGCTCCCGCGTTGAAGTGCGCATTGAACCGGACTTGTGGGAGGACGTCATTTTTATTAGAACGCCGTTTCTTGATCAAAAGGCCGAATCGATAGAGGCGGTCGTTGAACAGCTTCATCGACTGGGTCCTCTGCCGGTGCATCCCTTGAATCATCTTCCCGAAAACTTGCCGCTGCAGATTCGTTCCCGCTTGTCTATTTATCCTTTGGCGCCGGCCGAGATCCTCCGCGTCAAAGCCCTGTTCGGAGGGGATGAGGAAGAATCCGAACCCAGCCGGCGCGAGGTCTCGGTTGGGATTGGATCGTTGATGCGGTTCTTTTTGGGCGGACACCGGGATGAGGAATGGGTGGCTTCGGCGACGTCGGGGTGGTTTACCTGTCGTGACTTGATGGATGGAGACCCAAAATGAAAGACCTGCGGCTGCAACTGATCGCCATTCTCGTTTTGGTGGCGCTCCTGCCGGCCATACCGGCGGTTTGGACGGCCCACTCGCTCTTCACGCAGATCTTGGATCCGGTTCTGGAGGCTGATCTCCTGGAAGGGGCCCGCGCCGGTCTGGATTCCACACGGGATCTTCTATTAGAAGAAATGCGCGGATTTGGAAGAAAAATCCATCAATGCGCCGCAGTCGATACATTGACCGAGGGCGCCCTTGCAGCGCTGACCGAGCGGGAGAGAGCCTCTCTCAAAGCCCTGGCGGCGGAGCCTGATCGATCGGGCCGGGCCGCTGATGGCGCAGATGAGCTGCAGATCCGGATTCCTCCCCAGCGGATCACCTTGGGCGACCGCGATCTCCTGGTGGCACAGGTTGTTCTCCCGGATCGCCGAACCGCTTGGTTGAGCCAGCCGATTCCGTCGGACCTCTCTGAACGGGCGGAGCTTCTTTCCAACAATATCCGCTGGGTGGAGGCGCTTCGAAGGGAGCGGAGCCCTGTTCTTCGAAGCCTGCTGGCCACTTTTCTCCTCGTCTACGGCGGCATCCTGCTCCTCGTGCTGGTGTTGGGGTTGGTCCTCGCTTCGCGGAATACGCGTCCCTTGGCGGTTCTCGGCGACGGTATCAAAAGTGTCGCCGGGGGCGCGTTGGAGACAACGGTGCCGGAAATCGGCGGAGGAGAGATCCGCGGGCTTCTCAGCAACTTTAACAATATGGTGGGCCGCTTGAGAGGTCAGCAGGCGGAGCTGCTGCGGCTTGAAAAGCTGAGCGCCTGGCGGCAGATGGCCCGCAGCCTGGCTCATGAAATTAAAAATCCATTGACACCGATACAACTGGCGGCGCAGCAGATGCGGGATGCCTATTCCGGCGATGATCCGGAATACATCTCTCTTGTTAAAGAGGGGGTGGCGATCATTGAGGAAGAGGTGGCGGGTCTGCGAAATCTGGTGAGCGCCTTTTCACAATTCGCCCGTCTCCCCGATCCTCTGATGTCGCCTGTGGCGATCGGAGACATCCTAAGCGACATAATGAGTCTTTACGGACCGGACCGGGTCTCCTTGACGGGACAGGATGAAATGCGTCAGAAAGAGGCGCCGGAATATTTCATTCAATGCGATCGGGATCAGATGCACCGCGTTCTCATTAATTTGATCAATAATGCCCTGCATGCACAGGAATCGCTCGGTGTTGATGAGCCAATCGAGATTGAGGTGATCCCACCGGAGGCTCCGGCCTGCCGGGTTGGTCTTCGTATCTGTGATCGCGGACCCGGCATACCGGCAAACCTCAGACAACGGATCTTTGAACCCGATTTTACAACAAAGCCGGATGGGATGGGGCTGGGGCTGGCCATTGTGGAAGCGACCATCCACGCCCATGCCGGCTCGATAGCGGTGTCGGAGAGGGAGGGCGGCGGATCGATCTTTGCGATAACTCTTCCCCTGGGCGCTGTTGAGTCTGATGTGGAGTCAGACGGAATGACGGATGGAGGGATGGATGAAACCTAGAATTCTCATTGTCGATGATGAAAAGAATATCCGCCGGACCCTCTCCATGATTCTAAAGAGTGCGGGTTATACAACTCGCGAGGCTTCTTCCGGCGAGGAAGCGCTCACGATGATTGATGAGGCTCCATCCGACGCTGTTCTGCTTGATATCGGACTTCCCGGCATGTCCGGAATGGAGCTGTTAAGGGTCCTTCGATCCGATCATGGAAACGCCGGCGTCATCATGATTTCAGGGCAGGCGACAGTCGCGGCGGCCGTCGAGGCGACGCGCCTCGGGGCGATTGATTTTCTCGAGAAGCCGCTCTCCAAGGACCGGGTTCTCATCGCCGTTCGGAATGCGCTGCAGATTAGCTCCCTTGGCGCGACGGTCGGCCGTCTGCAGAAATCGGAATCGCAACGCCACCTCATGATCGGGGAAAGCCGCGCCATGGAAAAGCTGCGCGCGCAGGTCAAGAGGATCGGTCCGACCGGCGCGACGGTTCTGATCACCGGCGAGAGCGGCAGCGGCAAGGAATTGGTGGCCCGGATGCTGCATGAGTTCAGCTCCGTGGCCTCCGGTCCCTTTGTTAAGGTCAATTGCGCCGCGATACCGGAAGAGCTGATCGAGACGGAACTTTTCGGCTGCGTGAAGGGCGCTTATACCGGCGCCGATCGCAGCCGCGACGGCAAATTCCTCCTGGCCGACGGCGGCACGATCTTCCTCGATGAAATCGGGGACATGTCGCTGCGGGTGCAGGCAAAAGTCTTGCGGGCATTGCAAGAGAAGGAAATCGAGAGGGTGGGTGATTCGGCCACTCTAAAGGTCAAGGTTCGCGTCCTCGCCGCAACCAACAAAGATCTGATGGATGAGGTGGCGGCGCAACGGTTTCGTGAGGATCTCTACTATAGATTGAATGTCGTTCCCCTTAGTGTTCCACCGTTGCGAGAGAGGCGGTGCGAGATTTCCCTCCTATCCAATCATTTCCTGCAGCTCTATGCAGGGGAGAACGATCTTCCACCAAAATCACTTTCACAGGAGGCGCAGAAGCTGCTCGAGGAACGGAGGTGGCGCGGCAACATCCGCGAACTCCGCAATGTGATAGAGCGCCTGGCGATTCTGAGCCCGGGAGAAAAGATCACCGCGGAAGATGTCCATCTCCTCGCTCCGGAGGGAGGAGCACATGCACGGGCATCGGGGAGGCGCCCCTCAACCGGCTCGGCCGGACCTGATCTGGAGGAGATCCGGGAAATGGGCGGCTTGGTACAAGCCCGCCGCGAGTATGAAAAACATTGCATAGAAGTTTGCTTGGATAAAACAGGCGGGAATGTCTCTCAGGCGGCGCAATGGCTAGGGATCGAGCGCAGCAATCTGCATAAAAAGATTCAATCATATGGCTTGGACAAGAAAACACAACGGCCGGGAGAATCAACTCCAGGCGAGGATGAAAATTATGAAAAGGTCTAGAAGAGCAAACGCGCTGATGTCGTATTCCCATGACAGCCGTGGCGCCGGTTTGGCTGTGTTGCTGGTCCTTGGCGGCTTCCTTGCCGGAGCGCCGGCCTATTCGGCCTCATCGGATGGCTGGGCCCAAGTCCGGGGTTTCTCGGCCGGCTTGCAGTTGGAAACCAATCTTATCGGTGTTGAAGATCAAGATGTAAACGCCGATCCAGATCAACTCTTCATCGATGATATCGGCCGCGGCGTTGTCCTGAATCTTGATTATACTTTTACACCGGCTTTCACATTGCGGTTGGCGGTCGGCTCTGCGCTGCATGAAACAACCCAAATGGATGTCGAAGCCTACCATGCCTGCAGCCTTATTGAAGCTCAGTGGCGATTTCTTCCCATGAATAGGGTCAGGCCCTATCTGATCGGTGGGTTAGGCGGCACCGCCCTGCGGATGGATTCTTCCGGCTCTACAGCCGAAACCAGCGGGGGGATGACCACAATCGGAGCCGGATTCCTTTACAATTTCACGAAACACCTCCTTTGGGACATGAGTGTCCGTTTGGATCTCATCAACTGGAGCCATGAAAAATTCAGATATGAGCATACCGATGGAACCACCACGGAACTGAAAGCCCCCGTCAATGGTGATGGTAGGGCGGGGAAATTTCACATGGGGCTTTCTTGGGTATTTTAGCGGCGCTGCGGAAACTGTCGGCTGAATATCAAAATAGGTTGCAAAAAACACCAGGTTGCATTACTCTCCCGTCGGTCCAGAGGTTCGCGAAACTATGAGGGTGTTAATTTAACTTGTCGCACCTTTGGTTCCACATCACTCCATTGCAATATTTGAAAGACCGGAGGGTATTGCCGCGGGCAATCGAATGCGCAAGCTTGGCCCGTGATGATCTCAAGGTCGGAATGCATTCAGGAGAATTCATCCACAACGGGGGGGTAGATTCATGGGAATGTCGCTAAGAAATTCATTGCTTATCCTGCTTGCCCTATGTGCTTTCCAAGCCAGTTCAGTCTTCGCCATTCCAGCAAATCCGGAAACACTACGTGAACTGAAACAGCCGGACGGCGTTCCCTTCACGGCGCGGCTAATCGGTGACGAGTTGGTCCATTGGTACGAGACAGAGGATGGATACACAATTAAGTGTAATGATAAAGGATACTGGACCTATGCGCAACGCGATGGTGACGGTGGCTTGATACCCTCCGAGCAACTTGTAGGAAAGGGCAGTCCCCCGGTTGAGCGGCACCTAAGGCAGGACGATGCCTGGTTCCAGACGATAAGCGCCATGAGAGGCGCCCTGCGCTCGAAGGCAAAATCTCCCACCCGCGGCTCCATTACAGGCACTCAGGATGCGGTTATCATCCTGGTGGAATTCTCGGATACTGGTTCTGGGGAGGGATCCGCCGGTTCTCACAATGCTGGTTACTTTAGCGACCCGTCCAATGGCCTGATCCTGGGTTCCAATAATGGCAAGTTGGCCGATTATCTGGACGAGGTTTCCTATGGACAGCTGGATTTGCAGGGTGTTGTGGCCAACGGGATCTGGCACCGTAGTGACAGAGCCGAGCTCTACTTTGGTGGGGACTGCGATCCTGGCCAGCCCTGCGATGCCGACTTCGACGTGCCCACCGCCACGGACAACTGCAATACCTGTATTTACGACCTGGCCCGCAATGCCGTGCAGATGGCCGACACCACCGGGTTTGACTTCTCGGCCTACGACGGAAACAGTGACGGCGTCGTAGACCACGTGATCATTGTACATGCCGGAGATAACCAGGCCTCGTTTTCCGGCAGCGCGGATGATATCTGGTCCCACTGGGGTTTGATCCCGGACGGCGGCGAGCCGGTTGATGGTGTTGTGGTCGAAAATTACATCATGATATCAGAGTGGGACCTCATGAGCGTTCTTGCTCACGAGTTTGGCCACGAACTGGGGGCGCCCGACCTCTACGATTACGACACCGATAGCGACCCGGTCGGCCGCTGGTGCAACATGGGATTCAATTTCGAAAGCGAGCGCCCGCCTCACTTCTGCGGCCTGTTGAAAGTGGACATTGACGCCGACTTCAGCAACGGCCAGACGGGTTGGCTGGCCCCGACCCCTCTGAGCGCCGACAGCACCTACACAGTTGACCGCCTTGACCAGAACCAGACCGGCAGCGTATACATTTCAGCTCAGCCGTTCTCTGGTAATGAGTACTACCTGGTGGAGAATCGCTCCCGGTCCGGTTATTACGACAACTCGGTTCCTGAATCGGGTCTCCTTTTCACCCACATCGATATGGCTATGCCCGACGGAACGGGGCGCTTTAACGATGGCACACCATCAAACTCGTACCACGGGGCGTGGATCGAGAGGCCCCTGGGCCTGGCTTCACCAGACGGCGCGGCCTACTCTGCGGATGACGGGGAGGATGTCTTCAGCCCAACCTCGATACCGAACACGAACGCCAACGGCAACGTGGGTACCGGCCACGTGTTCTGGGGGATCACTGCCGAAGGTGATGCGATGGAGGTGAATTTCAGGAGTGGGCCGACTTTTGTGAATGGGACGACGACGGGGTATACACTGTGGACTGTCGAACAGTCCCCCTATGTCCTGGACGGCGATCTAACGGTTTCGGATGGGGACACGTTGGAGATCGAGCCTGGGGTGATCGTGAAATTCTCTGGGGTCAATACCGAATTGCTCGTTTATGGGACGTTGATCGCCGAAGGTGCAGAGGAACCCAATCAGATCATCTTTACCTCGTATGCAGACGACGAGTACGGAGGAGATACCAACAACAACGGCCCCAGC
>JAHJDP010000020.1 GCA_018831195.1 Candidatus Eisenbacteria bacterium
CTTACATTGTGCGTGCAAAGGCGATCCGCCCCGCCTTCACGGTATCTATTACCGATGGACCGGCCTTATTGACGGCAAAAGAACGACAAAGACAATCAGCAGACAGACGGCTATGGAATGCAAAAAACGAATCAGAAATTATCGTAAACTCCAACGGCAAATTGCCAAACTGCTGCGCCAGTCCATTATCGACGCACCCTGGATGCAGGAATCCAGTAAAACAACAAAAAGGAGAGGCAAATGAATTGATCCCATAGTAATATTTGTGGGTAATTGGAAGCTTTACTGAGCGCTTACCCAGATAAATCATTCGGTAATTCTTAGTTTCCTCTTCCGTTCCTCATAACGCAGATACCATGGAGCTTCTACGGACTTAATGCCATAGCCCCTCTGCCACTCTTCCGGATATATATCAATGAATTCTAAACTAGGAATAAAAACTCCATCTTCCCCATCATACCAGTTAACATGCACAATCCTGAGCCCTAGACTAGAGATCAATCGATTAGATTCAAGATCCATCCATTCGGCTACTTGCCAATCTTCTTGACTGTTATCGATCACCTTATTCCAGTACGGCCTCAATAGCTGCCAAAGCTTAACACTGTCAAGCATAATTTCTTCGGATGGATAATTTCCATATTCTGCTTTATACATACCTAGGGCATCCTCTATATTTTGTTTCCATGCGATTAATACTTGATATAATATGTTTTTCATATTCTCAATCGAAACAAATAATATCCTTGCATCTGTGATTGATTCCGGATCAATTGACACCTCAATAGCAATGACGTTATCAGCAATCTCGCATGCTTCCTTCCAGTTCGTAAGGCAAAGAACAGAAAAAAGATATGCACCAGTTCGTACCTTTATGAGTGGATCACTTGTTTCCTCGAACACTTCGCGCGCCTTCGAAAGATATTGAGGACCAAAAACTGGCCACGCCTCCGTCAATTCAATTATCGAGAGAAGATTCAGGGAAAATGAATGCTGATATTTGTTATTTGCGGAAATTCTAGCATCTAATAGTTTTGAAATACAGTCATGGTACTTTTCCCATGCAGATCCAGGCTCAAATCTTATCGGATCATTACGTGGCGTATTGGAATAAGGAATTGAGGCAAGTAAATAGGCCATTGCCGCCTCATTAATTGTCGCCCAGTAATGAATACTGTCGGGTGATTGCGTTGAGAGATTCAGATATTCTTCTCCTAATGATTCAATCTCAAGGCGTATCTGGGCTATTTCAGAATCAGATTTCAACTCCCGAGGATTCAAATTACTTTGCTTACTTTTGAGAGCCTCGAATTTTTGTTCATATTCTGTTTGGGAGACCTCATCCCCACTCAAGGATCCGAGAGAAAGACCCAAAAGCATTACCGCCATTATTGAGAATAAAGTTATCCGCATAGTAGCTCCATTTTATTTTAGTACTGTAACTTGCTTCGTTACCATCCCACCGGACCATTCTAAACAAACCCAAAACACTCCGCTAGCAAGGGAACTATCCTCCCCATTATTAATATTCCAGGTTGATGAATGCCAACCCGGTTCACTAGTACCCGCATATAACTCTCTAATTCTGCGACCATGAATATCATATACACTTAATGAAAGTTGATTTCTTTTGGGTAGAAAATAACTAATATTGCAGAAATTGTGAACCGGATTTCCCTTTATGCCCAATTTGGGAGATATCTCAATAGTATCATCTAGAATCGGCTCTGACATTGCCAATTTGTTGACTCTGCCAGACGGCCACTTCACCCAAAGTTCGATGCTGTTCCCTGCGGTGTTTCCTTCCGTCAGACATGAGCTACATATTCTCCAATTATCCGTGATTAATTCCCTCTGATCTGTACAATCTGAAATTATACAATTGTACTTTACAGAGCCATTTTCTACAATTTCACCAATTCTACAATATCCACTTCCATCTTCAGAACGAGTAATTAGGACAAATGATTCTGGTTTTGGTCGAGAATGGAACCAGTTCCAACTTACCAATAGCTCCCCTGGCTGGCCTATTACACTGAATTCGACATTCCCTATCTCAACATCGTATTCCCCTTCAATCGCAATAGTTTCCGGAACATTGAAATAGTAAGGTACTGGTGAATTTTCTCCCAATCCATCTCTCGCCCAAGGAACATATTTCTCATCCTCACATTCCGATTCACTATGGCATATATCAAAAATGGTGACATCGCAGTTTTGTGGATCTCCAAAGCACATATATGTTTCATCACCTTCGCCACATCCTTCTCCCAATTCCCATCCCCTCGGTACTACATCTACAACTTCAAAACCATGATCGCTGGGCGCGGTTGCAAGCTCCGACATTTCATTCCCCATAGGGTGTACTTTCACTCCTGCCCGAGTTAACATGGTGCTTATATCAGTTTCATCCGATATCCAGTCATCTGAAAGGACTCTGCTATGACTGAGATATGGATATTCCATGAGATCCCTCAATACAACTCTAGGAAATAGGTATGTACGCGATTGATTCATCATTGCATCACGATTATGTGCTGAGTGCGCCGATAATACAGCGGCAAACCCCACATGGCAATTAAGGACTTCATTCCAACCTACAATTATATAAATCCACTCCCAGTCATGCTCATGAGTATACCCATTGCCAGTTATCGATACATCAATATGCAATTGGCTGGATAATAATAGTGATACTCCAAAAGCCAATATTCCGTAAGATCAACATCTATCAACCTAACTGCTTGCCGGTAAAGAACTTTCGGGGATAACACACCAGGAAGATCTTCCCGATTGTTTTCCACATATAGATCATCATCAAAATAAATAGGATACTCCGTGCGAGAATACTCCGGTCCTGGACCTTCATCAACAAACTCGATAAATGGTTCAAAGGCATCCAGTAATTCCGTTACACATATTACATCTTCAGGATCAGTGCATAAATCCGGGCAATCCACAATCGCAAAGGACACGGAATAACTTCCACTAAATGCAATCAGAAATAAGATCAATGTTATTCGCATTATTTATATTCCTCTATTTCACTAACACCACGCGGCTCTGATATCTAATATCACCTGATTTTGCAGAAACAAAGTAGACACCGGAAGGAAGCCCTGAATGACTTCCAGCATTGATATTCAGATCAACACTTGTATTTCCATCCATCAATTCCACAGCCTGATGATGTACCCTTCGACCATCGAGAGAGAATACGTCGACACTCCACTGAGTATGGCTTGGATGATTCCAGTTCAAGCGGATGACATTCATCGCGGGATTCGGCGAAGCTTGAAATTCTTGTCTGATGCTATGTTCAGCATCCGGTATAATCGGTCCAGTAGTGTTGCATTGCTCTGTTCTTACTTTATCAATTATCGCCGAGCCCTCTACCACCTCAAATTCAAGAATCGTAGGAGGTGGGCCAGCAGAAAGATATTCGGAATACTCAACCCATTCTGTTGTTGGTGAGAAGAAGTACTCGCTCTCAACCTCTCCGGTCTCTAGATTTCGTAACCGAACGGCGAGGGTCGTATTACCGTCTCCGCCCTTTACTAGAAAATGGAGATCATAGCAATCTCGGAGATAAAACATCTCGGGCAGCAATTGAGTCATTATTGCCGGGCTTCCAACATCCGGTGATAAAAGGATTCCGTCAAAAACACAATATGCCTCAGGGAGGGCCTGGAGGTTCGTATGAGGTCCGGTCCAAAATTCCGGTCGATTATCTGCATTCATATCCACCGAGAAATCACCATTGAGTATTAAGTTCTGCTCACCTTCAATAGTGCCCTCAGTCCATTCACCAATAAAGAGTTCATCAATGTAGGCTCGAACATCGCTGTTACTATTCGCTGGTTCCTCGTAACGAAGGACAACTCGCTCGATTCGCTCCTCCAACCATTCAGATCCAATTCGTGCATGTACATGGCGCCATTCTCCCAGTGGAAATGTCCTTTGTGTAGGATCAAAGAGATTCCCATATTGGTCCGTTATCGGCCATTCGGAAAGTTTTCTTCCTGATTCAGTTATAAGGTCCAAAAATACTTTCCCTTGGCCTGAGGGTCCTCTTTCTTGATATATCCAATAGGAAAGAATGGCCTTCTGAGAATTGATGCTGGTATCCGCGGGTTTAAATATCGACCAGGCTCCTTTTTCTGGCTGTCCGTCAGAGACATGCCTCGCGCACAAACGCATCATCCTTTGACCTTCGACAGCCATAATGTCGTCCTCGGGCAATCCATTGCAGCAAGATTCATGAACACCGCTATGAACAAGTCTGGTTATTGAACAATCTTCTTCAAGATTAGATGACACCCATCCTTCGGCTTCATCCAATACATTCTGCCGAGGAACAGCTCCGGCTGCTTCAAATGAGCTAATGAGAGTTGTTGATTCAAGAGAAGTATGTACCACAAGGGATGGATCCCCGAAGATAGTAGTCATCTCTGCAGTCCACTTCTTCTCGAAGCTTGAACAATAAGGACTATTTATGTATCCTTCTACTGAACCATTCAACTGGAAACCCAAACTTGAGTTACTGTTTTGATCAAGTTCTAGGTAAAACAATTTTTGAAGCACTTCATTTGCATCAGCATCTGACACATGGCTTCTGCCTACGGCAGCAACAGCTCCCACGTTAGGCGTCAATAGAAAATCCTCGGGAACGGAATACCACTCATCAAAAGCAGCATTAAGACATGTACTTAAGAATATTACAGGCAGAGCACCAGAATTAGAAAGCTGCGATGAATTGAAATTGCTGTCAACGCAAGGTTCGAGGCTAAGAAAATATGTTACAACACAGTAACCATTATTATTCCCAAAGAAATCTACTATTGCCGGAGATACGCCATAAAATGTACCATTAAATATCTCAATGATATCTTGACGCCCTGCCTCTTTCCAATCACCACCAGCTTGCTGATAATCAAATGAAAATATAGCTTCCGGGGTTAAGCCACCATTCATATTATTGATATATGCAACCAGGCGCTCAGCAGCAGCGCGTCTATTGGCATTATTCGTATTTATATATGCATCGCCTACAATAAAACTAACAAGATCTCTTGTATTTTCTGATTCATAACTATATAATTTGGCCCGATAGTTTAGAATATCTTGAAATGTTGTACAAGGAAGACGACCAATTACAATCTCACGATTATTATCTGATGTCTCTTCAATATCACCGTACCAAAAATCATAAGCAAAGGTCTTGTCGTGACCGGTTGAATGATCGTAATTTTTATGTGGTGTAGGTAAGATATCCTGCCCGTTTTCGTCAGCGTCTCCGATTAACAACGCATATAGAGGTTGTGTCTCCCAGTTCCAATACGCATGGGCAAGTGCCATCTTGATGGCCAACGAATCAGCAACACCTCCAATCCCGAAGTTCTCGCCAATCTCCGAAAGCCTCATTAGAGCAACTCGGTACTTTCTGGTGTTTGTGATAAAATCTCCGAGTAGGTCCGCGAAATCATCTAATTCATCAGGTGTTACAATAATGTAATCTGCATCAACGCTCTCCAACCACCAAGGATTATCACGATCTCTACCTCCCGGCTCAACTGGGCGATCGTTTAATCCGTCATTGCGAGGACGAACCTGTATTCCTCTTCGGGTTGATTGGTGATTACCCCACACATCCTGTGTTTGTAGCCTGTAGAACCCAGGTTCTGAGATTCCAGAAGCTAGAGATAGATTAATTTGTCTTCCATCGCGAAGAACCTCCATACTGAGCCCTGAATACCCATTATGATCTGAATTGAGACCAAAACCCCTCAAATTATCAAGATCATCCCCAAGAACAGTCATATTAAGAGGCTTGCCAACCTGTATTCGACGTGGTGTCCAAGCCTGTATTAGTGCTTCCGGCGCAGAGGCTCCCTCAAGAATTGTTACTTCAGCATCCGGCATTGATGCCCAGAGCGTATCCCTCACCTTCCCAGGGGTCTCGAGCACCACCCAAGGAACTTGGATTATTGCAGGACGCTTTGATCCTGGTAGCCTGATGGGAATATCAATTGAAAGTCGTCGCGCACTCTTTCCTGAAGGGTGCTCAAAGCAGAAGTATCCACAGGGCCCCCCAGGACCGTCCTCAGGAGGATCTGCAATCCACCCATGATTCATTGCCAGAGGATTATTATCAGGTCCAAGGTGAAAGATCGGTTCTCGAATCAAACCTTCACCATCTCTGACTACAACGCCTAATTCCCCCCACCTTATTCGACCGGGATACAGAATATCTAATCTAAGGTTTCCCCAATCACTCCCGCCGGGAAACTTAGTTCGATTCTTTCGATCATTTCGATCCCGCCAAGTGAGCTGAACTAATGGATTTTCATCTTCATATTTGTGTGATTCCGGTGGATGACAATTAATCCCTGCTCCATACAAAGACCGAATTGGGACGGCTGTGCCAGTTCCAGTCAATGCAATTGCAGGAATAACCGTTGAGTCTCGCCCATCAAAACCTGTGTAATGTACTAATGATATCTGTGCTTGAGACCGTCTTCCATTCAGAAACCTAAGTGTCCAATACCCAATCGCGGCAGGTATTGGTTCTCCAGGCAATGTTGGCCATTCTGAGAACTCATCTAGAGGCGAGTATTCGGGTCCCCAACGCCCAATAGGTGTAAATCCTTCGACTATAATCGAGGCGTCATCAATGACAATCTTAGAGGCTATCTCCTGGCCGCTAACAAAACCACCCGGCACACTATCTACGTAAAGGAAGGCGAAGATATTAGGTCCATCACCAATATAATAATTATCTCTCCCACCCTCCTGAGGCTGCAATAGAGATTCCGACAAATGAATCCAGGCTACTGCCCCCTCCTCGGCGCGAGTCAGGGATGGGGTAAGGAGCAACATGACAAGAATGAGCACCACAATCAAAACCCGTATAACTATCCAATTCAAATTCATTTCTAGATTCCTCTAGGAGCAAATGAAGGGTTAGGTGTTGATGTGTTGAAGGGAAAGATCAGGAGAGAACGAAGGAAATGGATTCCGCATGGTGCGCAAAAAAAACACCCCATGTCACCTCCGTAGAAAGAAGTCCTTGGAAAATCCCAAATTCAAGATCATAAGATTGTCAGACCCCTTACTTCATACGGAGGATACTAGGTCATCGATCAAACCATGTCAATAGAATTTATGAATTACCTCATTCAGCCTATGGGCGATTCTTTGGAAACCTCTCTGGATCGAGGAAGCCTTATTTTAATGGCTCAACAATAATCCTAATCACAAACATGTTACCCCAGAATCGATTCATACATGAAAAAGCTCCCGTCAGCATTCTACAAGGATAACGTACGGTAATTTTCGCACATTTAGATGAAGAAAGGTGGTCCCCAATCTGGTGTAATTGTGGTTCGGACAAACCATAAGCCAGAAGGAGGACCACCATGTCTGAAAAGGATTCTACGCCAAAATTGGGAAAAGTCATACAGATTGATGAGGCCAAAGTACAGGAGCATCTTGGGGAGATTGTGCGAGGGACGGTGGAAGAAACGTTGAATGGGCTTCTTGACGCTGAAGCCGACCGGCTCTGCCGGGCCCAGCGCTATGAGCGAACGGAAGAGCGCCGGGATACGCGCGCCGGGTCGTTTGCGAGATCTCTGGAGACGGGTGTGGGTAAGGTGACCCTCAAAGTACCGAAACTTCGCAAGTTACCGTTTGAAACAGCGATCATCGAGCGGTATCGCCGTCGGGAGAGTTCGGTTGAGGAGGCTTTGGTCGAGATGTATCTGGCCGGGGTGTCGGTCCGCCGCGTGGAGGACATCACGGAAGCCCTGTGGGGCACCCGAGTGAGTCCGAGCACGGTCAGTAGCTTGAACAAGAAGATTTATGGTCGGATCGAGGCCTGGCGGAATCGGCCGATAACCGGCCGGCATCCCTATGTGTATGTGGACGGTGTCTATTTGAAGCGGAGCTGGGGCGGCGAGGTTCAGAGCGTTTCCGTGCTGGTAGCGATTGGCGTTTCGTCGGATGGTTTCCGTGAGATTTTGGGCGTTTGCGAAGGAGCCAAGGAAGACAAGGCCAGCTGGTTGGAGTTTCTCCGGCACTTGAAATCCCGGGGCTTGTCGGGTGTCCGGCTTTTCATCAGTGACAAGTGCCTGGGTCTACTCGAAGCCTTGGGCGATTGTTATC
Source organism: Candidatus Eisenbacteria bacterium (assembly GCA_018831195.1). NCBI lineage: Bacteria > Candidatus Eiseniibacteriota > Candidatus Eiseniibacteriota bacterium. The sequence continues at coordinate 8,164 of JAHJDP010000020.1, forward strand.
CTGAGACGGACTGGCAGCGGTGCATCGTCCACTTCTATCGCAATGTTTTCAAAGTTGTCCCCAGGGGTCGTGTGCGTGAGGTGGCGGCCATGCTGAAGGCGATTCATGCCCAGGAAGACACTGAGGAGGCCCGCAAGAAGCCGCGACCGTGATCGCCAAGCTTGAGTCTCTTCAGTTGTCCAAAGCCGCTCAAATCGTGCGAGAGGGAATTGAGGAGACCTTAACGTATTACAAGTTTCCTCGGGAGCATTGGCGACGGATCCGGACCAACAATCCGATGGAACGGATCATGAAGGAAATCCGGAGGCGCACCCGAGTCGTCGGGGCGTTTCCCGACGGCAATTCAGCCTTGATGCTCGTCGCCGCTCGGCTTCGTCACATCGCCGGTACAAACTGGGGCTCGAGGAGGTATCTTGATATTGGCTTGATGAGTGAAACCAATGAATCCGCGGAGGAGAAGCTAGAAGTAAGTTAATTTGGAAAGGCACTGGATTTTGGGATCACAAACAAAAGTGCGAAAAATACTGGACACTACCCTACAAGCAAAATCAGATATTACTCCAGCCTCGTAATTGGGAAGTGATAAAGTATGGCATGGTTTTTGAGAGTTTCAAGTGCGCTACTATGTGAGGGATTGGCCAATTCGAATGACATCTTCCCGGCCTGCATGGCAGGACGGAATCATAGGGGGACGGCGCGACGTTAGACCTCGTCTGGCTAATCTGGCTTCTTGGTCCAATCCTCTTACAGAGTTTGCAATTTCTTATACAATAGAGCCCCCAGTGTGATACCAAGACTGGAGGGTACAAGCACACAAAAACCAAAAAGCCCGACAGCAGTCATAATTGTGCCACCTTCTACTGCTATATATCCCACGAACACATAGATCGCAGGATCGCTAATAAGATAAAGAGATATGCGACTCTCGAGCAACGGGAAGGAGAGGTATCCAAAGAGAAAACCCCCTACAATCATTGGAAAAGGGATAAAGAATAAAAAAACTATCCCCAAATGTCCCTCCGTCCAAGTGCCGCCCCTTGGTATTAATATCCACTCAATCAGATACAAAAGTAGAATTATTACTATGCCTGCAGCTGAACGAATTGCGATTCGCAGAGGTAAGGGCATGACGCTTTTCTTTCTTACCAATTTTGAAGCCTGCAATTCCAGCGTTCTGGTAACAGACGGGTATACTTGGCGCAAACCTCGATTCTTACTTTTTCTATTCAATGTCAGCATTTTCCCACAAAAGCCAGAAGCTGGCAATGGTTGTACTTTCTACAAGTCTCATCCGATCTAATATCATTGACTATCTCCTGGCCGATTCCACACTTTGAAATCGGCTCTATGATACCAGATTGAACAGCGTGACCTGAGAGATGGTCCCAGGAAATTGGACAGTATGCTAAGGTGGCTCCAAGCTCTCAATGAGGAGGGATGGAGCAATGAAGAAGCGACGGAAATTCTCAGCGGAATTTAAGGCCATGGTGGCCCTGGAAGCCCTATCAGGGGCTCATACTATGGCTGAGCTGTCCGCCAAGCACAAAGTCCACCCGAATATGATTGCCCAATGGAAGCGCATCGCCCAGGAGAGTCTGCCTGACGTGTTTTCCAAGAAGAGAGATCGAAATGACGCTTCTCGTGACGTAGAGGTCCAGGAGCTTCACGCCAAGATCGGCAAGCTGACGGTGGAAAATGATTTTTTAGCCAAGGCGTTCGGGCGTTAAGCCGGGATCGGAGAGTCGCCTTGATGAATTCAGAGGAGCCGAGGCTTAGTATACAGCGTCAATGCGAATTGGTAGGTCTTCCCCGATCATCCTTCTACCACCGAGCGAAGGGTGAGAATGCGGAGAATCTTGAGCTGATGCGCTTGATCGATGAGCAATACCTGAAGACTCCTTATTCCGGCTCACGGCAGATGGCGCGTCATTTCCGGCGACAGGGGCGTAAGGTCGGCCGGCATCGGGTTCGGCGTCTCATGCGCAAGATGGGTCTTTCAGCGGTCTACCAGAAGCCCCGGACATCCAAGCCAAATCCGGAGCACAAGATCTATCCGTATTTGCTTCGTGGGCTTGAGATCGACCGGCCGAATCAGGTTTGGTGTGCCGACATCACTTACATCCGGATGAACCGGGGATTTATGTATTTGGTAGCCGTCATGGATTGGTCGACTCGGGCGGTTCTTTCTTGGCGATTATCGAACACCTTGGACACGAGGTTTTGTGTGGAGGCTTTACGGGAAGCTTTGGCCCGATACGGGACACCGGAGATTTTCAACACAGATCAAGGGAGTCAATTCACCGATGAGGATTTCACCGGCGAACTCAAGAAGGCCGGCTGCAAGATTTCCATGGATGGCAAAGGCCGCTGGATGGACAACGTATTCATCGAGCGCCTATGTCGGTCTTTGAAATACGAGTGCGTTTATTTGCAGGATTGGGAAGACGGCCTGGAAGCCGGAGAGGGAATTGAAAACTGGATGACTCACTACAACGACCATCGACCCCACTCCGCCTTTGATGACAAGACACCGATGGAGGTGTATTGTGAAATAATGGCGGCGTGATCAACAGGCGGGAGTCCACCTTAACCAAGAGGAAAGACTGTCCAACAAATCAGGACCACCTAGCATATCCCACGATCAACTCATCGGGGATATCGAAGTCCACTTTGTCCCCTGGACAAAGAACGATAGAATTTCCATCGATGATATTTTCCCAAGGAAGTGATTCCAAAATGGGATCATCCCAAACTAGGTTTTCCAGGCCCAGCGGCATTAATGAAACGGCCCATTGAAGCTCTTCGATTTCTATACAATCGGGACAATCAATGTAATTTCCCACCCACATTTCATAGTCTCCAGGACCTATATTTTGAACCTCCAGATTTTCGATTCCCGCATCCAGACTCCATCCGTCCTCCCATTCGACGTGTAATCTGAGTGGAGCTACGGTGTGTTTATGCGCAAATGCCCCGCCAATATGAATTGACCCGCTAGATGGTATGTTTACATTCCAAGCGAGTGAGAATTCGTCATTACCGAGCAAAGTTACAACTGGCTCATTCCCTCCATACCATCCATCATTCGAATCCATTTCAGGCCAAACATTATCCGCCCCTTCGGCTCGCAGGGTGATGCATATTCTGCTCAGGTTGCTGTTGCCGGCGCGATCATTAATGTATGTCTTGTTAAAAAACTTCCCTTTGCAACCAGAACACAAGAAAAAACCTATGACAATTATCAAAATCCGTAATATCGAACTTATCGGGACGACTCTCATAATTCCACCCCCACTTCGAAAGGACCGCAACCCTCTCGCCAATTTGCCTTCACATGAATAACCGTTTGTCTTGGAACTCCGTTCCCATATTAATGTTATCGTAATCACAAATCGCTGTGGCCGGACGGAACGGACTCCATTTCTACCGACTAATCTTCAAGGATTATTCAAAATCTCATTGCCGTCTTGCTTATATTTCTCATATCGATTAATGCCTCCGGACTCAGAGATCCCATCGTCTCGGGGATAACGAAGGAATGATGAAACTCATCAACGGCAGCCGAACATCGGTGCCCATTCGAACGAAAAAGTCCACGGCACGGAAACATTTCGTTTGTTGAGTCTTAGTCGGATTGTGTCTTTGAGGTATGGAAGATTCTAAAGATACCCGCAGCAATTTGGCAAAAACCGCCAACGCAACCAACGGCATACTTCTAAACCAATGGTAGGAGCTTCTCATGTCAAAATCCCTCCAATGTACATGGCATTTTCTTCCAATGTCCATGTGACCTTCACCTCAGGATTCAATCATCATCTCCCAGGTCGATTTGGAACCGGATCCATATCGGCCTATGGTCCGAGACTGTGTACTTGATTGCATTATGGCTCATCGTTGTATACGGAGGCTGCATATCGAACGCCACTATGCCTATGTCTACACCGAATTCCGGGTCCCCTGTCCCCAACTCGGCAAACACTCCCCGAGTAATGATAAACTGATCATAGATGTTTCGGCTGCTGGCTACGGTCGTCGAGAACTCGTCCTGAGACGCTATCCACACCTTCATGTCATGCGGATCCGTGATTGCCTCAAGGAGCGGGAACCGATACCGCTCCTGCCAATCTTTCTCTAAGAGCTGGTCAAATGCTTTTTTGTCGGTTTTCTTGTACTTGCCGTAGCGATTCATGTCACCGAGGACGATCCAGTCACCCTCCAGTTGGTCCGCTCCACGAAGAAAGTCCCTGAGTTTCTTGATCTCCTGCTTGCGGCGACCCAGATCTCCCCATGCCAAATGGACCGGGACGATCACGAAATCGAAATCTCCGGCTTGGAAGGGCAGCGCGGCCGGAATCCGGAAGAAGTTCTTCCCTCCGAGCTTCGGATTATTCGAGTCCCTATCCTCCTCCAACCACCAAACCTCATCATCGTAGATCACTGGATCCCGATAGATCGCCGCATAGCGTTCATCTCCGGATTGAGGTGTGATAACAAAGAAGTAGTCTGGCTCGTTAACAGGCGTAAGGGCGTTCATCGTATCCGTGAGGGCAGCCACTTGATCCTCAGCAACATCAATTGTCCCAACTTCCTGCACTGCAATCAGATCAAGCTCATTGTCGACTAACATATGCGCGATTGCAGACAGATCACGGGTCGCAGGATGGTTGCCTTCTCCAAATTCGGCGATGTTGAAACTTGCGATCCGAATATACTCCGCGGCAAATGTCCAACCCGGTAGAACAAGCACCAGGATTATCGTCATGATGGCTCGATGCCATCTCCCTTGAGAAGTCATCATATTCCCCTTTAATTACACAATCTTGGCCGCCCGTCCAAGTGGATTAATCAATCTTCTTGGCGATAAGATCCTCAAAGGAAACCATCAACTCCCTCGAGTTTTGCTTAACCTCCTCAAAATCTCTCGCCAATGACTCCACAAGTTTCTTGGCTCGCTCCGGATCATCACCCTCCAAGACCTCCTGAACTTCATTGATCCGCTCGTCGAATTTATCTCGAGCACCCAAGTCGTCAATTCTTGACCTCAGTGCTTCGTACTGAATGACGATATCATCCATCTTGTAGACTGCTTTGAGCTGTGAACGCCTACGCTCTTCGGCCGACATCATTGCCACCGAGCGCGGGAGGATGGTCATCAGCACTTCCTCCAGCTTCGTGCCCAGCCCATCCATGGCTCGTTCCACACGTAGAATAAAGAGCCCAACCAGGAAGCCGAGCATGTTAGGAGGAACATTGGTCGGAACAATGTTCTCATCAGCCCACTGCGCCCATGCCCACATGACAACGAAGAGGTAAGCGATAGCCTGGGCAACCCGGTAAGCGTAGTCACCCCAGTACTCCCTGAGCCTCCACTGCTCACGTTTCTTGCGGGAAATATTCAGAATAAAGAGCAGGACCCCTGCAAGGCATGTCACGTAAGGGATGAGGAACTGCCAGCCAGTGACCGAGCCGCCCCCATAGGAGGGGATCACCTGGCTTGTCACGGTCGCACCCAGGAAGAGCTCCTCGCCGAAGAAATACGATACAATCAGGACCAGGATGATCACAGCAGCGGAGAGAATGAGCATGAAGATATGACGGGCATTTTGCGAGTCATACCATTTGTCATCCACCTCGGATGCCCGCTCATCCTCTAAGTAGTGCTCCGGCAGTGGCCGTTTCCCAGATTGACCCATGTCACCACGATCGTCTTCCATATCTCCCTCCTAACTCTCTTTTATGTGAAGCCCACCGTTCTTCACCACAACCTTGACCTTGTCGCTGTGACGCTTGAAGTATGGTCCCAAGGGTCCCGTCGTGTGCGTCGTCTGACCAATCTCCCCCCAGGCTCCGGCAAAGTCCCGCCACTTGGATTGCGGCACGAATTCTATAAAGTTGGTCCAAGTCTTCCATTGAAGTGGATACGAGTGGGAATCCTTCACAGAGGGCTTACATGGGTGGCCGTTGGGGTCGACATAGACCACGGGGTGCCTTTCTGTCGAAAATGTCATTTTTTCGAATCGCCGGGCGGTGCCGGTATCGTGCTGGGCGAAGTAAACAAAAGCCGGCTCATGGCCCTGGGTGAATGCATCCTTGGTGAATAGCAATGTGACGTGTTCCCAGTCGCCCTCATGGGTGATGAAAAAGCGCCACCAGTTCAGCTCGTAGAAGAACCAGTATAATACATGAACCAGTTCCTTCTCTGGATCATATTTTGTGTCTACGAAGACCCGACCGCTCACCTGAGCTTCTCGGAATGGACCATAGCCGCTACGCTTATCTGAGAGTTTTTCAGTCCGCTGGAGAAAAAGTCCCTTCGCGCTTCCGGGGCTGTAACGGTTCTTGGAGTCCCGGGGTCGAAGATTGGGGCTACCCGGCGGATCAAACTGGCCGGAAAAGGGGAATCTCCGACGGGTTTCCTCAGCTATATCATTCCAAGAGATGTCCTCGAACGCCTCCCCCTTCTGGTCTCCCTCAACCCAATCCCGGATGGTTTTATTCCAGCCCTGATCCTTCCCTGGGCGCGACTCCCTAAACCTCCCCAGCCTCCGAAACTCTCTTGGATCGCTTGGGAAATGCCTTTCGGATTTGTGAAACCGCAATTCCGGGGCATATTGCTGGGCCATCATGAAGGCATGCTTAGATTTTGCATCTGGTGGGAGATCCAAAGCCTCTGTCGACTCGTCCATGGAAACCTCCGTTTCGGCAGCCTCACCTATTCCAGGCTAAAACTTCAACTCTCGGCTTTCAGGATTTCGGAAGGTGCTTTGATAAATATGCTCCGGGCTCACATTAGTCGGGTGCACAACAGATGTTGGGACAATCCTCTCCACGACCGCGAAGCAATCATTCACAAATGCGCTGCAGTACGATGCCCTTTTTAGATCAAGGGGATTTCTCTTTCGGAAAGTCCGGGTGATATACGCCCAGAGCGATCCAAGCAGTTCGAGCACAGGATAACGCACACCACTGGCAATCTGGCGTTGGGCCTCCGCGATGATCTCATCCACCTCAACATCAGTCAGATGATAGTCAATGATGTGAAGTAGAACATTCTTCTTATCTTTGCCGTACTTTTTAAGTGTCGACTCCTGGGCTCCGTTCAGAAGGCCATTGCGCGCGAAGTAGATATCACTTTCATAGACCCGGATTCCGCCATCTTCCCGGGCCTTGCCGACCGTAAATACGTGTCCCCATCTGGACGGTTTCCGGTCCGGCGTGATAGATGTTTGCCCCTCGCATACAAGATCATGGATCCATGATTTCTGCTTGATCAAAACGACATTTCTGGGTTTAGCAGATCCAAGAAATTGGTTCGATTTGCCCATGATAGGGTTTCTCCCCAGAACGCCATTCCCTAATAGCCCTCATCAGTGAAACACACTCTTGCCGATTGGAGATCAACAGCAGTTTGAAAGGCAGAAGATGAATAATAGACCCGAATATTGCTGCCGTTGAAATCCAAAGTCTCCCCCACCGGCAGCCTTCTAACACATTGAAAAACAATGCGGTTAGCTGCCGCGCCATCGGGACAGACAAATCCGGCAAAGCGATATTTAGGTCAGGGAAGCAGAGAATATTGGGCCGCACCATACCACTAATTCAACAGTACCTGCGTCCCGGCCCAGAAAGATTATATCTAACTGGGCGCGGTAGGTCAATCGCTAATCGAAATGGTTTTCGACAAGCCAAGTCCGGTTTTCATCAGGCGTCTGATTGACGACAAAATGGTTTTCCTGGAAGTTTCTGTTGTCGCTGATCAACCGGGAACAAAAACGAACCAGGTCTGGCCCGGCCCCCTCTACCAGCAACCCACCGCCGGGGTCAGGGTTACCTCCTGCATCGCAGTAAGAGGATGGGAAAATATAGCGCGGGAAAAATGGTGGGCCTGGAATGAGTGGGGGAATTGGACAGGAGGATCCATGGGTGATGGCGTTAACTGCCATCATTCCCTTTCAGCGTATCAGCACGATTCGATTTGACTCCTCACGACCCATGGTCTTGAGCCGGTAGAAGTAGACGCCGCCGGCCACCACCTGGCCGTTGTCGCCCTTCCCATTCCACGAGATCCGGTGCAAACCAGATTCGTAGACGTGGTTCTCTACAAGTGAACGGACACGCCGACCTTGTATATCAAAAACATCTAGCATAACAGCGGTTCGATTAGATGTTGCCAACAAGAAATCCATTGTTCCATGGAACGGATTGGGCGTGGTCCAAACAGTGACTTTCTCCGAATCAAACAGGAACGGATCAACTGCGTTGATATTGTGAGAAAGGAATGAAATACGATCAAAATCCAGGAGAACGGTCGGGAGGGGACGTTCTGTCGTGACGAAGCTGATCGTATGGAGATCGGTGCCAGTCCAAGGGACAGGTAGCCCCCATCCTTCCTGCTGTAGTTCGGAAAACGGGATGAAAATGAGCTCCCAGTCTGTCGGAGCAGTGAAAAATGCCCCATGATAGTCATTGTCCGTAACCGCTTCGGTCTCGAGTTTGACTCTGTACTGACCTTCATCACCTTTCGCATAAAAAGCAATTCCACAGTTGCTGCTGACGTCAATGGGATCACGCTCTTGATTCGGGGAATAACCAACCCCGATGTAGCTCCAGGGGATATCTTCTGTGACAATACCGGTCATTTCTACAAGCGGTGGGCTAATGAAGTTTGTATCTGCTATTGAAAAAGGTTCATGAACCAATTCATTAAGACTCATGGAAACCTGTGACGTACCGCCACTGGCATTATCATTAAAGCTAAACCAGAATCCGCTTGGCACGTAGGCTTTATCCAAAGACAGCCCATCCTCGGCGAATATTACGGCATCGTACATTCCACCCACAGGAAGATTGACCAGGCTAGTACCCGAGGGAACATCCAGATCGAAATCGACCCACTGATCGGCGCCACTGCGAGGTTCAGTCCAGACAGTTCCATAAAAACGGACGGAATGCTCTTCTCCTCGGTTATCCACTGTCAGTTCAATATTGGGTTTCTCGTAGCGCGCATATCGGATAAATACCATGGCTTCCGGCGGCTCCGAAACGTTCGCGCAGGAAAGACTGTACAGCGAGTCTGCGGCTTGGGTGATTCTGTCGACTAAGAACATCGCGTCGATGAGATTGGCTGACCGAATCTGATAGTTAAGAATCGTCCCGGAGACACTACCATAGCGTTCCACTGGGTATTGGGAATCGAGAGTAGCCAAAGCCCCATTCAACTGAACGATGAGGGAAATCTCAACCTCCGACGAGTCAGTTGAGGATTCGATCGTATTAACCACATGCCACCAGGTGGAATCGGCCGGAACCGAAAGCATATCATTAACCTCAAGCTTTCGAACCCTGGCGCAGACCGCATAATCGTGTTCATAGGCAGCATCGATGGTTTCGGCGCCGAGGATGGAGGCGATCACTTGATCAGTTTCTTCATCAATATAATCCATACCGGCGGCGCTGACAGCGTTACTGATACCGATGATATCGGGAATCATGGGATACCCGGTCTCTCCTTCCAGCGCCTCAGAAGGCATAAGTTGTTCGAGGAGTTCAGATGAGCGTTTGAGTGGCAGGGTCGATTTATGGGATTCATTAAGCCAAAGCGGCCGGGACTCAACACCCCCTTGGCTTCCCCCAGTCAGCACACCCCCATTCCCGGTAATACTTTGATCCCAATCGCGCCCGGATTTGTAGAATCTCCAAGCCCCGGCTGGTAGTACGTAATCGTCCGGGGAACCAACCTGATCTTCGGTCGCACCAATATCGAGATAGAATTGTTGAAATGTGCTGATGCAATCTCGGGGACCAAGCTTGAAAGGCTCGCTGTACCAAGGGATGTGTTGTCCCCCCTGAATCGCTATTGCCACCTCAACCGCTCTTTCAGCTGCTGCGATCCTCATGGATTGAGGCATGGCTACGACGTTCGTTACACGAACGTTATGGTACCAACCTTGAAGATAAGAGAGAGTCGTGAATTGGATCCCACTAGGTCTTCTTTCAACAACATCTCCATATGGAGCCCCATACGAGCCGACATAAATTGCCCCATGTCCCGCAAAAGAGAAATTGGGAAACCAGTAGGTCGGTGAGCAATAGATATAGTCACCAATATCAGGTTGCTGAGCTTGAGCAGAAACAGGTAAAACGCCGGCCCCGATCAGGACAAGCCAGGGGATTAGAAGAGAAGAGACAGCGACTATTAGTATTTGCCGGAGCATACGATTTAACATCGTCGGTCCCCTCCAATTTCCCCCATTATATGGACATTGGATCGTTTTGACAAGATGGTTGCTCAGGAAAATGCCCACCTAGGAATTCAAATATCCCTCCATTCCTCAATTGCCCATCTGTCATCGCCCCAATGGCATAATGCCCCTGGAGGCCAGACAGCATTAAACCTATGGAGGAAATCCGCCGAAAGAAAGAAGCATATGGGAAAATTCGTGGCAATCATCACAACCAAGAAAACAGAGGAGTAATTAATTGTGAAACTGAAAGACGCTTGCACGCTATTCGCCAATGCCAATTCAATCAACGATATTTCTCCACATACCCGAAGAGCCTATACAAGTGATCTGAGACAATTGAATAAATTCCTCAAACTGGAAATCGCTCTTGCTGCTATCACTCCGGCAATGGTAAACCAGTGGGCTCAGTCTCTCGCAGATGAGGGATATCTCCCCGCCTCTCGCCGACGCAAGCTTGCCACCACAAGAGTTTTCTTCAATTACTGTGTGCAGATCGACCTGATTACAATCTCCCCGATGGAAAAGATTCGGTTCCGTTTTCCAATGCGAATGGTCCCACCTCCGGTGTTAAGCTCAGATGAGGCGCGGCAGTTTCTCGCTACAATCCGGGCGACGACGAGTATCAATCCTATTCAACAACCGACGCGGTCTCTTCAAAAAGAACTGATAGTCTGGCGCAATCGAGCAATTGTCGAATTACTCCTTAGCACAGGAATGCGTGTGGGTGAATTAACAAATCTCAATATGGAGGATTTGGATACTATAGAGGGGGCAATCAGAATCCGCGGGAAAGGACAGCGCTTTCGGCAGGCATTTGTCGTTGATCCCATTGCCCTAGAGGCGCTTCAAGCCTATAAAACCCTACGTTTGCAGGTCTCAACAACTTCATCATATCTCTTCCTGAATCGGCTCGGTAATCGACTCGGACCGCAGGGAGTGGCTCTACTCTTGCGTATGCTTGCGAACTCCGTGGGGATTCAACGGAGAATCACCCCGCATATGTTACGACATACTGCTGCGACACTGCTAATTTTGAATGGTGCGGATATACGCCTTGTGCAGGAGGTTCTCGGTCATTCATCGATTAGTACAACGCAACGATACACCCATATCACCAAACCACAGATGAAGAATATGCTGATTCGATACAACCACATGCAGGCTCTCGCTGCCTAGTTGTCCACACTCTAATCCACAACAAGAGGGTCCATCTTCATCCATGTAGCGATAACTAGGAATTATCCATAATGCCTCGGATCAGTGTCATCGTACCAATTTATAATGGCATTGCCTTTCTGCAATCGTTCTTTCACTCGTTGGGTATGGCTCTCCCTGACCAGACGCAGCTTATTCTCATAGATGACGCTTCGACGGAGCCGGTGTTTGATGCAGTACCCGCAATCCCGAGGGCGAGTGATGTCTTGCGTCTTCGGAATGATCAGAATTCCGGCTATTCAGTCGCTGTTAATCGAGGATTTGAAGTGGCTAATGGCGACATTATTGTCCAACTCAACACCGATCTCATTCTTGACCCCAACAGCATCAAGGCGATGATCGACCTAATCGAACGCGAACCGAGGGTCGGAATTGTCGGCTCCAAGTTGATTTTTCCGACGACTGGTCTCGTTCAACATGTGGGTATGGCCTTCGGTCATCACACCAAACCTCACGTGTACTTTGAGCTTCCGTCTAGTCACCCGCTGTGTAAAAAAACACGCGAGGTTCAAATCACGACCGGCGCAACTGTTGGAATGACCCGCGCTGTACTTGATCAGTTGGGCCCGCTAGATGAACGGTACTTCAATCATAACGAGGACATCGACCACTGCCTTAAAGCCCGACGACTGGGTCTAAAGAATTTTGTGTGTGCCCAATCAATTGCCTACCACTGGGAGAGCCAGTCTGGACCGGCGCGCTTCGCGAGGGTCGAGGCTTCCGAAGCATCGTTCTGGTCCACATGGGGAGGAGCTTACGACATCGACTTGGGCAGATTCGTTGATGAGGCTCTGGATCATGTTATCGCCCAGGCTCCCTCACTGGAGACGACCAGCTTCGAAATTCTCAACTTATCCCGCGGAGTCGATGAATCGATCGTCCTCGAGCGGCTTGCGCAGCGTTGGCGGGGAATTCAGGATCACGTTCGCCCGGTCCGCCAGTTGAATAATCCCGTAGAACGGCTCTGGCTCCCGATGGTGCTCCCCCACTGGGTGGTCACTGAGCCCAAGCCTTTTATCTACCTGGTTGATCAATATCGAGAGCTCGAAGAGAACGTTCTTTGGTTCCAGAATCGGCGGCGCGTCGTTGAAGACGAGTTGATCGTCGACCTGAGAGCCGGGGTCGTAAGAACATCGGAGGGCTTCTGCTAGTATGATTAACCTGTTCCAGCCGAATCTAGGTGATGCTGAGATCGAGGCGATTCGCGAGGTATTCACCTCCAACTGGCTTGGACCGGGAGTGCGCGCTCAAGCCTTCGAGCGGAAGTTCGCAGAATATATTGGTCGTCCACCGTCCGAGCTAATAACCGTCTCGAACTGTACCGAGGGATTATTCCAGGCAGTCACCGCACTGGGGTTAGGGCCGGGAGACGACGTGATTTTTCCTTCGGTGGGCTTTGTAGGCGCTGCGCACGCAGTACGTAATAGTGGCGCACGAGTCGTGCTGTGCGACGTTGACTCTACGACACTGAATCCCCGTATTGAACACTTCGAACATGCAATCACGGAGAAGACGAGAGCGGCGATCATCCTTCACTACGGCGGTTATCCAGGCGATGTAGTGGAGCTCTCCAAATTTGCAGAGGCGCGATCAATTTCGATGATTGAGGATGCCGCATGCGCGTTGGGGTCCTTCACGATGGAGAAGGCCTGTGGGACCTTTGGTGAGGTGGGAGCCTGGTCCTTTGATTCGATGAAGATGTTGGTCACCGGAGACGGAGGAATGGTATGGGCCAAGCGCCAGCTGATAGCAGACAAGATACGTGCTGGGATTAGGCTTGGTGTTGAGTCATCTGGATTCCACCGACGAACTCGCTCTGCCCAGTGGTGGGAAATCAATCCGGTCATGATAGGACGCCGCGGAACAATGAACGATATTGCAGCGGCAGTTGGATTAGTGCAACTCGATCGGCTGCCAGGCTTTCTCTGTCAGCGCGCTGAGGTTGCGGCAAGGTACGATGCTGAGTTGTCCGATCTGGTGTGGCTTCGCTTGCCTCCAAGAGCTCCCGCTCGAGCTGCCCGAACGTTCTATTGGGTTCAAACAGCTCCCGAGACTCGCGATCGATTGGCGCTGTACCTCCTACAACATGAGATCTACACGAGCTTTCGCTACTGGCCGCTACACAAGACTCGAATGTATCAGTCGCATAGGGCATTTCCGGGAGCCGACCTAGCAGCAGCGTCGACCCTTCTGTTGCCACTGCATCAGGGTCTCTCGACGACTGATGTTAGTCGCGTCATTGACGCGGTTCGAAGGTTTCCAGCGTGAGATCTTTAATAAATCACATAATCCCACTCCTCGACACGTAACCATTCATGGCTTCGGTATCCGCCCCGATCCTGCCGTAGGATCCCATTTTCTGGGTCTAGAAAACAGCTCCGGAGTGATGGATAGCGTTCGAGTGCAGCCAAGCCCAAATCGTCTCCGGCCTGTATTAGGAACCGCACCGCATGGGCTAGCGGAACCCGTACCAAGTCAAAGCGCGCCGATCGGTCGGGCCGCGGATAGGGAGAAATCGTCTCCTCCAGAATCTCCAACGCGGCGCGCGCGTGATCTCGCACACTCTCCATGGCTCTCCGCTTTTGTCGATACAACGATGTCGCAAGATTGATGTGTGCGCGCCATAGGGTCTCCATCTGGCGTCCACGCGCAGCCGCAGCCACCGCTTGAGCGAACCAGGACACTTCATCGTCTTCATCATGCAATGCGCTGATGATTCCGAGAAGAAGCGCAGCTGCACCCGCATCCGGGTAGCGCCCGACGCGAAATGAACTCGTGAATACCGGCCTTAGTAACGCGGTAGCTTCTGCGAGTTTCGGCAGGGCCTTACTCCTATCCGACGTCCAGGAGCGATGCGCCAGCAACAGAAGAGCCATACTCAGATTGATTGCGATTGTGTCTTGTGTTTCTTGGGTAATCGTTTCGGCATCTGTGTGTATGAGGCACTCCCTTAGAATTGACTCGGAGGTTTCAGGCTCCTTCGCCAAGAGGATGTTTGCATGGGTACTTACGACGTCGAGTGAAAGAGGAGTCGCCACTTGACGCGCAATCCCCACTGCACGCTCAGAGATCTCAAGTGCCAGCGCGATTTTCCCGCCTAACGCGAGAGCCACTGCGTATGAGTGAAGTGCTTCCATCTCCAAATTCTGCCAGGCTGAAATTTCTTCTGTCGCATGCTCGGTACTGAACGCTCCGATGTCGCGGACAGCCGTTGCGGCGACTTCTGACGCCCTCGCGGGCTGCCTATCATTGAACAAGATCTGCGATCGGAGAACTTCTGCAGTGAGTAGTCGAAGCTGCAAGCCTTCGAGCGTTCGCGATGCTCGCGATCCACGGTTGGAGATCCTTTGGTGAAGTCGATCGCGCAGACGGTCGATCCGGTGAGCCGCCTGCATGCGATCACTACTTAAGAGGCTCCTGCACAACTCGATTTCATCGTCACAGCACTTCAGGAACGACTGCATTCTGAGCGACGACTGTGCGTCCCCGGCCCAGGTGAAATCGAGCAAGGTAGTGAGAGTCCGACGAACAAGGCTGAGATCACCGCGACGTCGCGCCCCGTTGAGCGCACTTCTCAGAAGCGAGCGTACCCTACCAGCATCTGGCGCGGGTGACGCAAGGAGAATCCGTGCCCATCT
This sequence comes from Candidatus Eisenbacteria bacterium, assembly GCA_018831195.1. Lineage (NCBI taxonomy): Bacteria > Candidatus Eiseniibacteriota > Candidatus Eiseniibacteriota bacterium. Next base: position 23,261 of record JAHJDP010000020.1, read on the forward strand.
GAACCTGCCGGCGGGATCTAGCCTTGGAGACTGTGCAAACCATTTATCGTAGATCTCAACAACTCTTTCTTGCTCCTGCGGAGCCACCTCGAGGCGCCGCAGAGACTGAAAGTAATTCTCGTGACGGAAGGCAACCTCACCTTGCTCGCCGTCTCCTGTCCAGAGAAATTCAGCGGCGTTGATCTCCACCAGCGATAAGTCCGGCCCAATCCCTCTCCATAAATGGCGAAACAGAGGAACTGGCATGCGGTCTTCGAGGAGAGATGCGGCCCACAACAGGGTTGCCAGCTCCGGCTTGCGCGCCCTCAGATATCGCCACCGGAGTTCGATTGAGTCGAAGACTGTCTCAGGCAGCATGGGTTGTTCCCTGTCTGGCTGGATCATGTAAAGCAGTCCGGTCTCAGGATTCTGACCCAAGACACGACGTTCTTTGAGAAGCTGGATCTGCTCCAGGGTATGAAAGGGATTACCGCCGGCTGTTCGGTGGATTCGTTCGACAAGAGAATTCTGGAGTTCGAGCAGTGCAGTAGGAATAAATCGCTGTGCACTATGTCGATCCTCGAACAGACGCCGGGCGAACTCCAAGCTATCTGTCGGTTCGAAGGGCGGGCAAGACACGATGGAGCAATCGAGCTTCCCTAGGAACGCCTCGAACGTGCGAGTTGACCAAGACTTGGGCCCGAGACTGCGTGACTCTCGGACACGTCCTTCGAAAATAAAAAGGACCCCGTTCGCGAGATCGCTCGACGAGATACCATCCGTAGTGCGGACCATATCTAGCTGCCAAATGAGGCGTTCCAACAGCAAGAGAACTTCAGCGTTGCACCAATGGAGATCCTGTAGGTGTATGATCAGTGGAGCATGTCGGGTTCTTACGAAAATCAGAAGCAGAAGAGAGGACAAGACCGCTTGCTCAGTCGCGGTTCCCGACACGCGGTCGTTCATCCCAATGATCGACCGGATCGCGGGTGATGCTCGGTTGGCCAGGTTTTGGTCATATTGAGAAATCGCTATAATCACGCGGTCTGCGGGGTCTCCAATCGGTACACTCGCAGTCGCCAGACCGATCAAGAGATCGGCTAGAACTCGATGCGGATCGTCAAGGGTCTTTGCTTGTTTGGCCTGTACGACATCGCTGCCGCGGCGGCGTTTTTCGAGGGAGAATTCCTCGCATAGTCTGCTCTTCCCACTCCCTCCGGCTCCCACAACTCCAACGCAAGCGACACCCCGCGCAAGTACTCGGTTGTACTCCTGAGAAAGCTTCATCAGGGCAGCCCGGAACGGTCGGTCGAAGAAACGAGGTCTTACGTTCTCGACGACCTGGACCTGCCCAAGGCCGATTTTTTGGGTGCGTTCGGCCGAACCGTCAGTCAGCCGCCCGATGATCACTTCTCCGAGATCGACTCTTCCGACGGAGTACGAGATCAGCTCGATGGAGACCTGTGCGCTGATCGGATCGTCGGCTGAGGAACTGACAACGCATTCGACTCCGACTTCAGCATCCGCGCCGATCGGCCCAATGAGCGTAATGGACTCATCGGGCAGGCCATACTTTCCACCACGTTTCGGCTTCCACCAAAGGCGCGTTCCGCGTGATGCCAGAAGAGAAGAACGAACTTTCAACGGGATGTGGAACGGCACACCTGCGAGCACGTGGGCGGGTACAACAGCGTTCAGAGAGTCACTGCTCGGCTTTGTACAACACCCTTTGAAGTACTTCAGGACATCCCACACCTCGGTTTCAGACAAGCCCTCCCGGAGAATAGGATCAACGACTGCGAGGTGATCGCGCATGAGCCCTTCGATCTGGCGTCGATCGAGAATGTGGCAATGACGTTGATAAGTCGTCTCGAGAATACGACGCGCTCTATCCACCCGGCTCTGCGTCAAGCGAGCTGATAGAGCAACGACAAAGAAGGTCGGATTGATCGTGCTCGACATCCGTGCCAAGCTGCCGGCGACCTCGGCGACGACATCATTGACGCGGCTCCGTTTCTTGCATTGACCGCCGACCGTGATGGCAGCTGCTATGCCGAGTTCTTTGTCTTCGAGAAACCGACCCTGCCCAACGAAGTCCAAACCGCCATCTGGTAGATTGGGCGTCACATACCAATCATATTCCGGACGTAGGCGGGCAAAGATGGCGGCGACAATTACCTCGAAAAATTGAAGCCTTACAGGAGCTGGCGGGGCTGGTTCTGATGTCCCTAGAACCCTCACAACGAAGTCGGGAGGTACCTTCCAGTAGAAGCTCCGGGCGAGAAGATTCCATACGCGCCGTTCCGTTATGCTTTCAGCCTTCATCAAGGTTTACGTCCGATGGGTGAGATAATTCCTAGTTATCAATACTTCATCAACTCTCATAGTGCAGCCGGTTTCTCTCCACCCAGTGGCTCACAATCTCGACAGCAATTGAGAACACGGCCCATGAAGCGAAACCTTTGTACACAAAGACAACCCAACCAAGATCATTATAGCAACGGACAGGGAGAAAACAAGTTTGAAAGCTCTTTTTCGCGATTCACATTCCGGCAAAGTCGGCCTGCTGGACCGGAATACGCCTACACAAGGGGCGACACAACAGCATAGCAATGACAGGGAGTCCCTGGGAGTGAGGTAGTGGGACAGTACAGAGGGACATAGAACAAGTCATTTGCCTCTTGGCTATATTCCCTATTTCCTTCTCCCTTTATGCTTTAAAGTCAAACTCAGACCTGTTAAGTACGAAGACCTCAGCACCGAAACACAGCAAATAGCACTAGGCCCACTGGTCACCCCAGTACGAATTTGTCCTTAGTGGTGGATTTTGATATAATGTTATAAAAGCTTATGGCACAATCCGTACACGCAATATTACAGTACTTCAAACATCTGGAATCAGGGCATTCTCTTATCTCACTTATTAACATACCCAACGCTATTGGCTTGAGTTTTGCTTCGCTCTACTTTAAATCTCAGGGGCTTCCCATATTTAAGATTATCATCGTTTGGGCGATTAGTCCGGCGGTAGCAATGCTAGTCGTGTCACTGGTGCGATCTTATTCCATTCGTACGTTCTTGTGCATTGGAATATTGCTATATGCCATGAAAGCGCTGACATTATTTTTCTATTTTAAATATTCGTACCTGCTCTATGGCATGCTGGCCGGTCTTGTGCTGGGTATTTTTTGGGTGGCGCTGAACTACATTTTCTTTTCACGCTCTCCCTCTGCAAACCATGCCAAAAACTCATCAGTCTATTTTATTATTCCCTCGCTGCTCGGCATCATACTCCCTCCGGTAGGGGCGCTGATCATCGGCTATACCAATTTTAAGGTTTTGTTTGCGCTGGTGGTTTTATTGTCACCGATATCTTTGGGTTATGTGCTAAAGAAAATTCCAGCCCAAATAGCAGTATTCAACTTTCGTGATTCGCACAGACGATTTAAGGGACTCAAGCTCATTACCGGCTTTGAAGGTGCCTTACATTTTTTCCAAAGTGTATTCATTCCGGTTTATATACTTTTATTCCTGACCAGTGAATTTGAAGTAGGTGGATTCCACAGCTACACAGCATTTATAGGTTTTATTGTAACCGTAATACTGGCCAAATACTCGGACAAGCAACAGAAGCGTCTGGTCGTCATAGCGCCATTGCTGATAGCCATGGGAGTGGTTATTTTGCTTTTGGGAGCAATTCACCAGGTGTGGTGGTGGCTGATGCTCATTGGCGTGTATTCATTTCTTGATAACATCACTCTGCCAATACGATTTGCTATTCCCATGGATTTTAAAGGAAAAGATATTGGTTTCTGGGCCATGAGCGAATTCTATGGAAATTTTGGAAGGACAGTACTTCTTGCCCTATCAGCTGTCTTTTTTTACTTCAACGCGTATTGGTTGGCTTTTATAATATTTGCCCTGATTGCCTTATTCTATCCAAGTGTAATTAATTACCAAATCAAGAGAAACTTACACAAGCCGTTATTAACCTCATAGAACTCACGGGAATTACAACTTTGCAATTTAAATACGAATAACATATAGATGACACCTTCACTGCTAGTCTTCAATAATCAGAAATCCAAAAGAAAATTTCTCCTTGCTTCAACCAACCCGAACCTCACATATTCAAATGCCCCATAGGACCTCACCGGGCCAGGATGCTTCAGTACTCACGCAATATCCGCGCCGCTCGGATATTGATCGCATACCGGCCCGAAATGCAATTCAATTTACGACTCCGTGAAATGACCGCTTACCGTTCGCCCGTCTTCATGCAATAGCAGTAGACATTTCCGCAATAATCATAGGCTACATTCTCACACCCGCTGACAGCACGCTCTTTGTCACCATCTTTCCACTTGTAGCAAATGTCGATCACGCATTTGATCCCGTACTTGTCCCACAACTTGGTGTGATAGTCGGTGCCATCATAGCCCTTGTCGCCGGAAAAGTAGTCGCACCGGGCGACAAGACCGTACGAGTCCGGTGAAACCATATCACAAAGGTGTTGACTCGATGGTTCAACCGACTCAGCAAATTACTCTTTTATTGAAGGATTTGTCTCTATGCCCATTTCTTTCGCCCAGGCCCAAGGCGTGAGCCGGGAGATCTCAGATATGGGAGTCGTGTCTATTTTCAGAATGACGTCCTCGAGATAGTTCTTTGTACTAATTCCTAAGGCCTTGCATGTCGCCACCAAAGAAAAGAGATTGGCTCCTACCTTTGCTCCCTCGGGACTCCCAAAAAACAACCAGTTGCGGCGACCGATCACGACGTGCCGGATAGCTCGTTCCGAATCATTGTTATGAATCTCAAGTTCGGATTCGTTCAAGAAAAGCTTTAATGGCTCCCATTGATTGTTCAAGTAAGTCAACGCTTTCCCCAAAGGACTCTTGGGAAGTGTGGATCGCTCGAGCAAAAGCGTATCCACACGTTTGCGTATCCGTTTCAATATAATCCGGCTGAGACGGCCACGGACCTCTCCACGCAATTGTAAAAATGCTTCCCGCTCAAGAACAAGCCTCTCCGCCCGCCGTTTAATCGCCCGCTCGATCCAAAACAGCCTCTGGATCGGCCTCAGCAATAACACCGCCTGCGGTGTTCCCGTTTCCATAGCCTCAACGACCTTGCGCCGTGCGTGACTCCAACACCCCGCACGCTTCAATTTGTTGTCACGTGTAACCTCGTCGTAACCGCCGTAACCATCCGTCTGCAGAATCCCGCCTTTCCATCCACGTAAAAATCGAGAAGGTCCTTCACGGCTACGGGACATCGTAAATTTAAATACCCGCTTCTTCCCAACGCCATAACACCAAATGTAACCCTTATGAATCCCTTTCCGGTCTTCCAACCGGACCATTACCGGGGTCTCGTCGGCTTGCAAGAGCTGCTCTCTGAGAAGCTCTTTGCGCATCTGATCCAAAATCGCCTCGGCTACAACATCGTTCACCCGACGAAGCATTTCCCACATGGTCGACTTGGGTATCGTAAAACCCTGACGCTTGTATATCCCGGATAACCGATTCAATGGAAGGTGATCGTCATACTTCGCCTCGGTCAAATGCGCATACACCGATAGCTCATACTTGCATTTCTCGATCAGTGAAGGGGGAAGCTCCGGTGTGCGTATCCCATGCCCTTCAGGGCAACCATATTTCTTCCGCACATATTGCTTCACCACAAAGTGGGCGGGTATGATGTGGCCACGTTCCGTGGTCTCGACACCGATCTCTTTCATCTCCTGGCCGCAGTCAGGGCAGATCCGCTCTTCCGGGGATAGCGGGATTTCAATGACCTCGCGAGGAAGATGGGGTGGGAAGGGTGCCCGTCCATGACCTTTACGACGCTTGCGAACACGCACCTGTTTCTCTTCGAACTCCCCGGTTTCCGTCTCCGACTCCGGGATTTCTCGAAGTATCTCCTCGAACATCCGGAGCTGATCCGGATCCACACGCTCGGATTTCTTGCGGAAGAGGCGATGAAGGAGAACGTCTATCTTCGAAGACAAACTCTTGTTCTCCCGCTCGAGCTTAGCCAACGCTTCTTTCAAAGACTCGATCTCCGCCTGCTGGGATCGAATGAGCTCCTCGGGTGTCGACTTAACATTCATCAGAAACATACTTATACAATCACATGATCTTTGCAAGCAGAAAATGATTAAAAATAATCATCATGCGCAACTCTTCTCCGAGATCCCCGTAGATCGATCCCCTCGAGAAGTAATGAGAAGTCACTCACTGATACCTCATATCGCTGCTCATGCTCGCCAGCTTGATCGTAAATATGGAACCGGCCCCGCTCTAATCTCTTTGCCAGAAGACAATAGCCCGAATGATCCCACCACAGGATCTTGACACGGTCCCGCCGGCGATTCACGAAGACAAAAAGATGACCTGACTGAGGATCTTCCTCGATCACATCACACACTAACGCCGCCAAAGTATCGAATGACTTTCGGAGATCTGTCGCTCCACGCGCCAGAAAGATCCGGACCGATGGTGGAAGACTCAGCATGCGGCCAAAACCATGATCAGCCAGCGCAATTCAACCGCATCGAATCCGGAAACAATTCTTACGATCAGGCCGTTCGAAATTTGAATTTCGTATCCCTCCGGGGTGGGATCGTGATGCTTGGAGCTTGAAACCAGATGAATCGGAACCCAGGGGTCTGGCTGCGAATCTGCCCCCTTGGCTTCCTCCTGACTATGACTTTCACCATTCCGAAATCTGCGTCGCCAGTACATGAGTTTCGAATATGAGATTTCTTCCTGCTGACCGAACGCTCGAAGACTGAGACCCGATTCTTGCCAGCGTTTGAAAACTAACTGCATTTCTTGTGACCGATTCATAGATGGCCTCCTTTCTGGAGCCCATCATCCGTCATAGGCAGCTCTGATCAAGATGGGACCACCGGACTCGTACACAAGACCGGGATGGTTATCGACCAGATTCTTGAACACGGTATGACCTGCCGGCTGTTCAGCTACCGAGGCCTTGGCTAGCTCGTATGCCACCGGAAGTTCGTAGGTTGCATCCACAATCAGGTGCAGTCGATAGCCAAACCAGGATTGACTCTTGGACCAGGCCGTACCGTCGGCATACTTCCCCTGGTAGGTCTTGACGCCCTAGTCCGCATTCAGATCGCCGCCCATCGGGGCTGTCGTCCGCGTCTTCGGCGCGGGAGTTCCCATGACTCTCGATGGCCTTGCCATCAATCGCCAGGATATTACCGAAGTCAGGCAGGAGTTCCTGAAGTTCTGTAACCAGATCATGGAACATGCGATCGACTTGCTCGTGACAAGAAAACAGCAAATGTAAGAACCGGGAGTAGACATACGAAGGAGGTACTGTAGATAGGCCGCGGAACACATCAAACCCACAGATTTCAGGTATTCCATGCCCCCGCCTGCCCGGATATCAGTACCAGCATCAACAGTATCACTTTCATGTATCCTCCTTCACTCAAGCTTCATGTAAAGCCCGCTAACCTCGATGCCGGCCAGACCAACAGTTCTGATCCCGCCCGGTCCTTTTCCACAATATGGTCCGCGGGAGCACAGCTTCACCCGCTCCCGTGTTCGCTTCGCACTCTTGAGAGCACGCTCGAGCATGTCCCGCTCACACTTCGCAAGAGAAGTGCGCGATTCAAACAGCCTGAGATATGGCAATCCATCTACACTGGTGTCCGGATCCCACAGCATTATCTCAACAGCATTCTCCACATCGAAACTGTAGACAATGCCGCTGAAATAATTGCATTTTCCGGGACGCTCCCCAGCCGATACGAAATGTGCCGGTTTCACAGTGCGTTGACTGGTCGAGGAGCATCCCACAATCAGAAATGCTACCAGTAAGAACAATCCAAGACGTCTCACGACTCACACCTCCTCCTGTTACCGGAGCAGGAGGACCCCAACCCTTAAAAATTGGGCCTGCTGCGATTGCTGCTCACGAGCGGGTCCGGTCTGTCATCCTGACACTTTGTTTCATCCTGATTACCTTTGATGCTATTTCAGCAGATGCATCATCCTTTTCAGTAACCTACCTTCTGCCGTCATCCGGAGAAAGTACACACCCGAAGATACTTCATGCCCACTATTGGTGCGACCGTCCCAGATGACAATATGCTGTCCAGCTTCCTGCTGTCCCTCAACCAGGGTCCTGACGACCCGTCCGCTTACATCAACCACGCTCATATCAACCAAACCAGGAGCAGTCAGGCTAAATCCGATCGATGTGCGAGGATTGAATGGATTGGGTATGTTCTGGTTCAGAGCCAGCTTCAGCTGCGATCCACCACGATCATTCACTCCAACCACATAATTAATATGGTTCAGCGGGAGCAGAGGAAGCCCGTGGAACTGATACGAACGAGCAGTGAGAATGACATCAGAATCCTCCTCAGGATCCGCGTTCTCCAGCACATATCGCAGGGCCAGCCTCACGCTTTCACCAAGAGGACGGCTCGGATCCTCCATAATGAACTGCACGATCGCCAGTCCAACCACCAGGTTACCCTGCTGCCAGGTTCCTGTTGACGGACCTATCTCAGCCACAGCACCCTTGTCCCATGTTCCGAGCTTGCGCTCGAAGACTGGTATGCCATAGTAGGGATCCATTGTCCTCGCGAAATCTCCGATACCGCAGGAGAGTCCCAGAACAACAGGCGTCCAACTCCCTGACCAGATAAGATCCATTGTGAACAGGGGCAGTTTGAAGAAGTCCGCCGGCCGCGAACGGTTGGACAGCGTTCCCACAAACATCACCAGTTCGTTCTGATAATTCCAGAGGTCCACTGCCGCCTGGATGCGATCCCAGCCGCCGTATTGACTCTCATATAATGGAGGAAAGATGGTTGTCCCTGTGGGGAAAGCCGCCTGCAGTTGCTCGGCGACCTCCAACGAGAACTGACCTTCTCCCGGCTGGTCATGATCCAAGTCGCCGATATACCAACTGGTGGTATACGGCTCGTCGTATCCCCAGCCACCGACGTCAATGTAGTAGATGGCCTTCCACACATACCCAAGCACCTGCTCATTCGTGGTGAACGGGAGCCGCCCAACTGCAACATCAGGGAGCCCATCGTCGTCGACGTCGCCGTAGGAGAACATATCGCCTTCCTCCAAGTACGGCCGATGCCAGGACATGTTCTGTCCCCGAGGACGAGGATCCGCAAGCACACGCGCAGGAATGATTGCATTGTCCGGATCACCGTATTCCGGAAAGCCGGAATTGTAGTAGTCCTGAAGTATGGGCGCCCATGTGTCAACCCACGTTTCCGATGTGTAGGGCCCATTCACCGCGAAGTATTCCCAATCAGACCAGTCTCCGCCCAGGAGTGCATAACGCACACCATCACCATACAGTCCGGCAATGACGGCCTTAACGCCCTCGAAGGTGACCAGATTCGGTCCAGGCACGCCGATGACGGTGGTTTCAACTCCGTACCAGCCTGACAGCACGTCTGCTAAGTACTGGTAGTCCATCACCAACGGTTCCCAGCAGATGATGCCGAGCTTCTCACCCGACATCGTGTGCTGACCGCTGAACCAATCTGAAGGCGGCCCCGCAAGCAACTTCTCTTGGATAAGAGAGCGCATCTCTTCCAATCCGGGCTCGATTTGAGGTTCAATCGTAGGGATGTCTTCAGCCTTCGCGATCGAATGGATGATCTCGTTCCCCGACGTTTCGACTTCCACCAGACGATACTCCCCGCCACCGACAGGATGCGACCGCTCTCCGACTCCCGGCTCCAGCTCAGCGACAGTCGTCCAGCTGTCCCCAGCTTTGCTCTGGATGAGGTAGCCAGCTGTCTCATGCTCGGTCACCGGCCTGAAGTAGAAGCGACCATCCTCCACGCGGATACCGCCCACGTCAGCAGCCGGGTCGTCGCCATGAATGAGACGCATGCGATAATCGTTCGGGCCATCACGACCGTCCCCGTCGAGATGGAGATGAGAGTTGTTTTGACTCACAACCTCGCTCGACAAGACACGCAGCACTTCGCTGCCGAACTGGCCACTAAGAGGCTTTACGTTCGCTACAATGACCGTATCCCCCTCCCATACAGCCCCATCAACGTAGAAGATGTTGCCGGGAATCTGCAGAACATCTTCCGCATTCATACTGGTGTTCAGGTGAGTATCGCAGGTGAAGCGAATCTCCAGACCGTCCCAGGGGACGGAATTGTTCCACTCACCGTCTACATGCTTGAATGCGGGAGCTGCGGTCTTCTTGTGATCTCCGACCAGCTGGAAGTTTGAGGGATTGGGCACATGCTTGATCGCCTCTCCAAGGACACGCCGTGGAATCCCGTCGTTCCCGTCAAGGCCGCCCCACACCACAGCCACATTATCACTGCTCTCGTTCCCGTAGCATGTTCCCACAATCTTGATCAACGCATCACAGCCACTAATTGGAGGACAAGCCGATGAGTAGCAAGCCTGGAAGTGTCCGATTCCATCACTCATGTAGGCATGGCTCGCGACTGCCCACCAATACATAGATACATGGTATCCGTGATCTGACGAGGCAGCATATACTTCTCCTGCATACCCATGATTGTTCCAGTAGGTTGTTACAGCTAAGGAAGAGTCCAATCCATCAGAAGTCTTTGGATATACTTGGACAGCAATTCCGTTAGTGCTTGAATGTGAATGATGGAACAATGCACCGGCATTTGCCGCCAGTTCTCCTGCATATACATCAATTGTGGGATCTGGATTATATGTTGGGTAGGTGTTTCCATGATAACTTCGTGTGTACCCTTGGTTGTCAACGCATTCCCGAAACTCTGGACGATCGCCCAGCCCCACACCTCCCAGATCATACGGCCTGATCTCGAGGGCATACTCTGAGCTGGGAGTGGTGCATTGCCCCAGCCCAGTCGGAGTACTCGCCCACACCGTGAAAGCAGTGAGAGAAATAACCATGAGTGAAAACATCACGTTGCGCATGGCTACCTCCCTCCTGACCTTTGGAGATCCTCCCAGAAGTAGCTGTTTTGGAGAGGGTACACCCCATCGATATCGATACTCTCGGGTGCAATCCCTTGACGCAGCTGCGTAATGACTCCGGTGAGCGTGCAGATGTGGTTTCCTGAAACGAACAGGTGGTAGTCATTGCCGAAGCATATCCACCCACCACCGATCAGATGAGCCCGCAGCTCCGCCTTAATTTCCGCGAAGGGATTTTCATCAGGATCATCAGGAGTGCGATTCTCCGTACTGAATATCCGTTCGAAAAACATTCCGCCCCGGGACTTCAGAATCATTGTTACCGCGTTCCCGCACACTTCCACGTTCCTGAAGTATTCAGGATGCTCCAGAATCACCGCAGCCCATAACTCAGCGGCTTCCTCAACAGAACCAGCCAGGCTTGCGGCCGCATCTGCCTGTTGAATCACCTGATAATCAGGCTTCACCGTTCCCTGTTCTTCAGTATTAGCAGGGGGCGGCGCATACCGATAGCCCTCAAGGCTCAGGCCATTCTCGTCAATGGTCCACAATGATTCCCACTCAGCATCATTCTCGATGGCGTTCCGGTCGAGCGGAACCTCGTGACCATAAGCGAAAATCGGACCCATGATAATTTCATCGGGCTCGGTGGCGGCGCTGTTTCCGCATCCTGTCATGGTCACCACTAGCAAGATCACAACTGAATACACTAGTTTCATCGTGCTGTCCTCCATGCAGGATGTAGCTGCGCGATGCTGCCCACGTTGCAGGTCACCTCAGCCATCTCCTGTTATAGCCCATTAACCGTCGTCTTTCGTTGAATCCGGCAAAAATATGATCTTGATCTTGCCCCATGTCATGGGGACCTGCGGCAGCGCGCCGCGATCGATCATGAACGTACCGAATTCAATCAGCATCCGTTCTGCGAAGCGCTCCCTCAACTGGTCAGCAGCTTCCGCGGCTGTCGAAGCGTCCGCCTCAATGACCTTCACCGTCGCTTGTATTGCAGACTGCTCCCAGAGGGAAACGTCCCACATAGTTCCTCTTACCTCGGTAACGGTCGTCTGGAACGCGGGCATCTCGACCGGCTCCTGTGACTGAGTCGGCGGGGTGTCGGAGCAACCGAGCCCTATTCCGAACATAACAAACGCTGCCAAAATCAGCAGCGGAATGAATCGTTTCATAGTGGTTTCCTCCAGTTTCAGTTTATTTTCTTGTGATTGAATTCCTGTTGTATTCCTCACATTTCAGCAGAAAAGGAAGCCTGTACAATCCTTCTGCAAACTGTCGAGTAGTAAACCAAACAAAGACATTAGACGGAAAAGCATAAGATACTCCTGGATCGTGAAAAGCTCCACTACAGTCACATAAGAACAATAACATTATTTCAGGCCAGGTGCTAGGTCGGGATTCGGAGCTGTATTGCATTAGGTGGCAATGGATTGGAAGCTGTCACCGAGCCAGCCAAAGCCCTCCCCCCATCTCCCACCGGCCCGCCCCCTTTCAGCGTAAGCGTTACCTGCTTTGTAGAGGGGATGCGTCAATGGCGAGCTGAATGATGTGAGACAGAACCCCTCGGAGAATTCCCATCTATTCTTCCCGGAGACTCTGGAGAGCTATAGCGGGCCGCGTCTCGTAGCCCCTCCTGCGTCCGCAAGCCATCCAGTGGAACTCGACGTCAGGATCGCCAGCTTCCGAAATGACCTCAAATCCTTCCGTGCTCGTCGATTCCACGTAGATAGCACTCCATCCTCCTACAGGCGTTAGCGTGACGCGCACCGCGACTTCACCAGATACGGATTCTGTGAAGAGGGGATCCAGTGCAACGTATACTCGGTCTCCTATAAGACGGGAGCTTCCCGAGGTGTACATCTCAACTTCCGGCGCTTGTACTCCAAATATCGCTTGCGGGGGGCCATCTCCCGTCTCGACAGCGCTTCCGGTCAAGCTCGTCGAGAAGATCGTTCCATAAACGTATAATCCTTCGCATGTCGAACACGCTGAACGGATGTTTACGGCATACTCATCGTCATCATCGTCCTTTATGAAGTGCCCGGCTTCTCCAAACTTGGCCCGCGATGTCAGGACTCTCGTAGAGCTGCTAATTACTTGCCCCGTATTCGTCAGATGCAGGCAGTTGCCGTCATTGCCAGAACTTTCCCTGTTGTTTACGAAGATCAATGCCTGGTTGCTGGGCCCAGCATCTGGCGTCTTCTCGATGTACAAAGCCCTACCGTTTCCAAGGGCATCTACAATCATCGTCAGCGTTTTGCCGTCACAGTACGCGCATTCGAGCCCACTCGCCGAGGTGGCGAAAGCGTAAGCAGAAGAAGAAATGGGCTTCCGAGGGCTGAGCGGGGCTCCGTTGACCCATATATCGAGCCATTCGACGGTCCCGTCGAAGCAGGTGGCGGGCAGCGGTAGTACAGAGCCCAGCTGCAGCTCAAAAAAACCGTCTACAACCGGCACACCAACATGAAACTCCGGTCCCCAGCAAGCATCGCCAGAAGTAGAGTCCGGAAAGATATTAAATTGGAAATTGACCAATCCAGTAACAGGAATGCCATCACCATCCCGCAGAAAACCCTGGTAACTCATCTGGCCTGGAACATCTGCGACAGCTTGCACGCCGAGTAGCCAGATCAACGTGACGACAACTCCAAGAACTGTGAGGTTTCTCGAATTAGACCGCATTGTTATCACCCTCCATCGGTGCTGCTTCTGAATTAAGTCAACCTTCTAGAAATCATCTCAATACCACAAGCCGCCTGACCTCTTCTGTGTTACCTGCCGCCAGGCGGGCAAAGTAGATTCCAGTTGCGACAAGATGACCATTATTGTCTATTCCGTCCCAGGTGGCTTCGTGCCTGCCAGGTTGGACAAGACCGCGTTCGAGAGTTCTCACCACTCGCCCCCGCAGATCATAAACAACGAGTGTCACGTGCGACGGACTACTTAAGTCAAATCGCAGCCGCACCGACCCTGTCGCAGGATTGGGATAGGCTGGATATAACCTCTTGTCGGTTATGATCTTCTCTCCTGCATCGTCAACACCAGAGACCCCTGGGCAAAGTACCGTCACTCGCCTGAGGAACCTGAAACCCGACCAGAGCTGGAAGTTCTGGTTTTCTGACAGGCCCACGACCGGTTCGCCCAGAGTGAACAGTAGATCGTGATCAGGTGCACCGCAGACTATGCCGCCTGATGCATCGAGCACGCTGGGATATAATTGATATTCCTGAGCCACTCCTGAACAGGACCAGAGGAGAATCACAATCCCAATGATAAAGATCAGAAATTGACGAATGTTGTCCAAAGCGACCACCTCCCTTATTTCACAATTAACAACCGGGTATGGAACAACATCACATTAGTCATCTCAGAAGGTGAGGCAGAAACACATTAGCATTTTCAATCCCAGAGAGCAAGTAATTTCACTCAGGTCTATCGAGAACTGGCATGTTGTCAATCTCGTTCATAATGGTCTCCCCAGACCACCTTCCCTGGCCGCCCCTGCTGCAGGTGGATCGGGATCACCGGCGTCGATTCACTTGGATGTAATATTACCGAAGCAAAATCACTCGCTGTGTCTGAATCAGATCTGATACCTGAAGTTGAATAAAATAGACACCAGCATTGAGCTGCTGTCCGCCATTGTCTATCCCAGTCCAGAGAACCCGGTGCTCCCCAGGTTTAACGGACCCGCCATAAAAGGATCTCACCCGGCGACCGCCAATGTCGAAAACATCAAGATTGACTGCACTCTCCTCTGCAACACTGAAAACAATCTGCGTTGCGGCGCGAAACGGATTCGGAGATATCGAAATGATGTCGGTATATAGCGGTTCCGGGGATGTTCCGGGGACCTCTGAAGGGCCAGTCCCGACCGTGGCCACCAAGTCATAAAACAGGTCCTCAAGATTAATCGCACCATCCAAGTCCTGTTGATCCCTGGTCCTGAAAATGAGTGTTCCGGCGTAAGCCCCATTGGAAGCACCATCGGAATCGAAGTGCACTCCCCAGGACGCCGGGATCTCTCCGATAGTGGCTGGACTGAATCCCCCAACTATTGTGAATCTGGGATCCCCCGCCAGTTCAGCTCGATAGACCTCCAGCAGAGCTTGTAGCGAACCGTATCCAAAGTTGTAAACAGCTGCGGAGAGATCAGAGAAGGCTCCCGGCTCATGAGTTTCAAAATCCAGAACTCCGGAGATCATAGGTTCCTCAGCGGAGACACTGGGCGCCGCGTGAGCAAGCACGGTTCCGTTAAGAGGGATCAACTGGACTGGATTATCCAAATCGTCTGATGTGAGGGTCAGGTCACCTTCATTCAGACCAGGTGTTGCCGTTGACATCCCAATGTTGTGCAGATTGGCAGGATCTCCGGCCTCCGCCTCGAAGTCGCCCGAAGGGCATGTGAAAACAATCAGAGTTGTTATGGAGTAGTCGAGTTCATCAGCTGGTATCTCGGCTCCATTCGCGACAGAAAGCACCCGTGTCGCCGTCCCTCCGACGATCACCGACCCGAACTCAAGGGCCGAGTCTGTGAGGAGAATCGGCGGGACTTGCAGGTCTGCAATGACGGGGAGATGATCCGAACCATTGTAAAGCGCCTCGATCACTTCTGTCGGAAGCTCCGGGTGTGGTGGATCGTCGATGAGAGCTTTGTTAAAGTGTTGGCCGTCATTTCCAAATGTGGCATAGGTTTGCTCCAAGATATCCAGACCTTCGTCGTCCTGTACCGCTGGGCCAACGAGTATCATATCAAACCGATCGTCCATCCCCCCTGAGGCCCCACCGCCAAACTGTATGGTCCGGGTGGACTGGGAATGAATAACGGCAAAAGATGAACCGTCATGCCAGTTCCCAGGACTGTCGATTGGGTCCTGGACCACGCCTGCAATCCCGGACGCGGTATCAAGCATGTACTGGTAGGCTGGCTCCCCACTGTCATAGATATTGAAGTCCCCCATCACAATGTAGTTCTGGCCCGGTGGAAAAGACTCCATCCGCGTCCGCATTGCGGTGACTTCATCCAATCGGCGCTGCTCATTATCGCTTCCCTCGCTTGCCTTCAGATGCAATGCATAGATGCGGAGATTCGATGCATCCGAGCCATATCCGACCGGGCCCACGGTCCATTCATCGATGTCGCGGAGTGTGGTGCCTATGACGTGGTGGCCAATGTAACTCACTTTGGTGGATCGATAGAAGATGGCGTTATCCGTATCCGCTCCATTGACAAAATCCCCGGCTTCCCATTCACCTGGGTCCAAGACATCCAGCACATTGGCAAGGAAATAATCCACGGCAACCTGAGAGAGGATTTCCTCTGCGACAAGAATGTCTGGCTCCGCCTGCTCCAATACGGTCCGGAATTCCGCCTCCCGACCCGAGCTGTAGTTCAGGAGATTGTATGTCATGACGCGAAACGCCTGGGCAGGAGAGCAGGAAATCAGCCCCAGGATCACACCGATGAGAATCTGGTGGAAACGACTATTGGATGGCATTGATGCATTCTCCAAATGAGATGGTAAGCTGGGCCTGTCTTCAGTGATCCCAGGCCAAGTGAAAAGAGTTTACCATATCTGCCCTGGATTCGGGAGTGGCTCAATAACGCTATGGATGAGTGTGGATTAGGACATGTCTGAAAACAGCCAGAAAGAAACCCCGACAGCGACACACGGGCGGACATGGTTATCTCCGCTTCGTAAAGGCAGTATACGATGTCAGCGGCCGTGCTGAAGCCGGGAGCGAATCGGGCCGGAATGGGTGGGTGGGTTCCACTGGCGCGGACTGACGCTACACTTGACTGAAAACACAAAGGGGAATCCAATCGAACTGGTTTTCATTACTGAGTTCATCCTTTCACCCTTGGAAGTTATCCAATGAGTCGTAACCCAAAGAAAAAGAAACGCCGTAAGCCAAGGGGTACATCTGGGCATGTGAAGATTGAATTAGGTCAGGATCAGGTCTCCTCGACCCATCATCCCCTCATCTATCCTGACACAAAGGAAGAGCTTGAGTTCTTTATTGCCAATGCATTTCTAAAGCAAGCAAAGCAGGCTGGGATGCTTGACTGGTCCGGGAAAGAGCTTGTACAGAACCCAACCGACGATTTTGATTTTTGTATTGGATCTGATAACGAAGCCGATTATTTGGAGCTTATGGAGATTGCCCCTATCGAGCCATATCAGAGCTACGATGAAATACCGAATGAATATCGGCCATACGATTTTGCACAATTCATTCTAAAGAGAGTCCTTGGTAAATCACGGAAGTATCTTGGATCAACCAGCCGAAAGCTCGTTTTGCTCACATATAACACAGATCAAAAGTTAACCCTTGTACCCCCTACTTCAACAATGCTTCAGAAATGGCTCGCCACCGAGAAGCACTGCTTCTGCCAAATCTATTATTATAAACCCATTGAGCCCAACAAGGGTTTATTAGAAACACTCTATCCAGCCGCGAATGAGCAATTTGAATATTTCAGGCCAGAGGATTACCGCGAGATGATTTTCTGGGGATCAGGCGTCAATTCCTTCACCCAGCAACCAGATGGTAGCCTCCTTAGCCCACCTATTCCCATCCCACTCAGACCAAGAAGATTTCCAGATGATCCTGGCCGATAAAGGTCGAAACAAGCCCACAAGTGCATCCGCATCTTCTTTAAATTCAACCCACTGGCCGTTACGGCAAATCGATGGACATAGATACTCACTGGGGATAGATTGGCTAGAAAGACGTCCAACATCATTGGAGGATAGGTCTGATGCAGGTATGCAGAGAGATGACTCAATTCCCTATTAAAGTGAGAGTAAATTGTGACAGTTTCACTATTATTGGATGAGTTCCCAACTGATCGTCAAAATAGAAAAGGCTTGATATGTTAAAAAAGAAGTTGATCCACGCTTCCCTCCAGAGTTTTGGACAGGCTGTTACGGCCAAGATGACGCAACTCACTCACGGGGAGCCGGAGGACCAGCTGCGTGCGCCATTCGAGCAATTCATGACTGAAGCTGCTCGGGCTATGGGAAGGAAGGTCGTTTGTACAGGCGAAACCCCCATTCCAGATCGTATTGGCCGGCCGGATTACGCTGTCCATCTAAATGGTCTGCTGGCTGGATACGTCGAACTCAAGGCTCCTGGCGTTGGAGCGAACCACTCGCGATTCAAGGGACACAACCTTGATCAATGGAAGCGTTTCTCGGCGATCCCCAACATTCTCTACACGGATGGGAACGAATGGGCACTGTATCGCAGTGGTCAGCGCGTGGGGAAGATTCTTCGGCTCACCGGGGATGTTGCGACTGAAGGGGAAAAGGCCGCATCCGCTAAAGATGCTGATATGGTCGAGCCTCTCTTGCATGATTTTCTCTCCTGGGAGCCAATAATCCCTACTGATCGAAAGGGCAAAGTCGACCTTCAAAGGTTCGCTGCCTTGATTGCCCCACTGTGCCGGATGCTACGCGATGACGTGACAGATGCACTCAGAGATCCTGCTTCGTCACTTATCGAACTCGCCAAGGATTGGCGGGACCTTCTTTTCCCGGACGCCTCGGATAACCAATTTGCTGATGCGTATGCCCAAACCGTTACATTCGCCCTGTTGCTTGGCCGCAGCGAGGGTGCCGACCCGCTTACCCTCAATAGCGCAGAAACCGCCCTGGCTGCGCAGCACAGCCTACTTTCTCGCGCGCTACAAGTTTTGACGGATACGCGCATACGGACTGAAATGTCCGCATCCCTGGATCTGCTCCTTCGGGTAATTGCGGTTGTCCCTCACGCCTCGCTTGCTGGCCCCAAAGACCCCTGGCTATATTTCTACGAGGATTTTCTCGCTATCTATGATCCCAAACTTCGTAAGGATGCCGGTGCCTATTATACACCCGTAGAGGTCGTCCTCGCCCAGGTCCGACTGATTGCCGATCTGCTCGTCAACCGTTTCGGCAAACGATACGGTTTCGCTGACCCAAGCGTGCTCACACTGGACCCCGCTACCGGAACCGGGACGTATCTCCTTGGCGTCATCGAACACGCCCTTAACCTGATCGAGATCGAAGAAGGCGCCGGGGCTGTCGCGGGCCGGGCCACTCAGCTTGCCACCAATCTCTATGGCTTCGAATTGATGGTCGGACCTTATGCTGTGACGGACCTCCGCATCAGTCGAGCCCTTCGCGACCGCGGCGCGGACCTCCCCGAGGAAGGTACGCATATCTATTTGACTGACACGCTGGAAAGTCCTAACGCGACACCTCCCCGGCTCCCAGCGTTCTTGCAACCTATTGCTGAGCAGCATGCAAAGGCATTGAAGGTCAAGAGCAAGGTTCCTATCATCGTCTGCCTAGGTAACCCGCCCTATGATCGCCATCAGGCTGTTGATATAGGCGGCGAGGATAATCTTTCTCGATGTGGCGGCTGGGTCCGATTTAGTGACCCGCTTCGTGACGTTAAGAAAAAGGATGATAAAGGGAAAGTTAGAAAGCTGAAGACCGCGAAGGCAAGGTTAGCAGAGAGAGAAAATCGGTCTATTCTTAGGAGCTTTATCGAACCTGCTGTTGACGCAGGGCATGGTGTTCACATCAAGAATCTCTATAACCTTTATGTTTATTTCTGGCGTTGGGCTCTTTGGAAGGTCTTCGAACACGAGACTGCCCAAGGCCCTGGTATCGTTAGCTACATCAGCGCATCGAGCTATCTGGACGGAGACGCTTTCTGCGGAATGCGAGAGCACATGCGCCGCCTATGTGACGAGATCTGGATTCTGGACCTAGGCGGCGAGGGTCGTGGCACACGCAAGAGCGAGAATGTATTTGCCATTCAGACACCAGTGGCCATCGCAGTGGCCGTCCGTTCGAAAAAGGTAAAGAAAAGCAAGCCTGCTAAAGTCCACTATGCTCCCATCGAAGGCACCCGCGGCACAAAGCTCGCTACACTAGCCGCAATCGGCGATTTCGATTCAGTCAAATGGCAGGACTGTCCCGACGACTGGCAGGCTCCATTTCGTCCAGCTGGCAAGGGCATCTACTTTACTTGGCCGCTGCTGACCGACCTCATGCCGTGGCAGCACTCGGGTGTACAATTAAAGCGAACTTGGCCCATCGGACCTGATATGGAAACCTTGAATCACCGTTGGCGGGAACTGTTATCGGCCACTGATCGATCAAAGGCACTTCGAGAAACAGGTGATCGTGTAGTAGATGGCACCTATCGCGTCAATTTAACAGGCATAGATGATTCGACACCGATTTCAAAGTTACCTCACGATGCTCCCATGCCTGGCCTACAAAGATACGCCTACCGTTCCTTTGATCGACAATATGTCATCGCTGATGGGCGCTTGATGTCACGTCCGCGCCCAGACCTCTGGCGCGCGCACAGCGAACGCCAGGTCTATCTGACTAGCCTATTTTCGCAAGCCCTTGGTTGCGGCCCGGCCCTCACTTCTTCCGCGCTCATTCCCGACATGGACCACTTCCGTGGCTCATACGGCGCAAAGGCGGCAGTCCCTCTTTACCGCAGCCCCAACACCTCGGAAGCAAATATTCTGCCTGGTTTTCTCGAACTTCTTGGAAAGGCATACAAACGCAAGCAGTTAACGCCGGAGGAATTCCTGGCCTACGTTTACGGTATTATGGCGCAACCAGGCTTCACCGCGCGATATGCGAATGAGCTGGAGACGCGCGAGCTTCGCGTTCCAATCACGAAGGATGTGAGTCTGTTCGAGAAGGTCTACGAGATTGGCGCTAGGCTTCTTTGGCTACATACCTATGGCGAGCGATTCGTACCAAAGGGTAAGCGAAGCGGGCAGGTCCCGCACGGCAAAGCGAAATGTGTGAAGGCAGTTTCTTACAAACCTGAGCACTATCCTGATTCTTTTCATTACAACGGCAAGACGAGAATGCTTCATGTCGGCTACGGGGTGTTTGCCCCTGTTGCTACCGATGTTTTCGGATTCGAGGTTTCCGGACTAAAGGTTGTACAATCTTGGCTGAAGTACCGCATGAAGAAAGGGGCCGGGAAAAAATCTTCTCCGCTTGACGACGTCCGTCCGGAGCGGTGGACAAGCAATTTTACCACCGAGCTCCTCGAACTGCTCTGGGTGCTGGAAGAAACAATTAGTGGCTATCCCGAACAGGAGCGACTCTTGCATGCCGTGACCGACGGAGAATGCTTCCGGGCCGATGAACTGCCAGCAGTTGACGAGAAGATGCGCAAGCCTTCGCGGTTAAAAGAACAGAGTGGCAATCTGTTTGATGAAGAAGATGACGGCTAGTCACCTGTGGTAGCGATCATCAGTGGGAAGACACAGTTTTGTGCTTTGACCTGGTCAATACGTGCGAGAAGAGCACTTCCTTGGGCTGGCGCCAATGTCAACTACGAGTGGACCATGAGTCCGTACCTGTCGCAGCTTCGATCAATTTGATATATCGATTTCCGGCCCTGGTCTTTCCATCGAGGAACCACCAATGAATTTTCTAGATGCAATTGGTAGATTCACCGGCTCATTGATGACGTTTGCTGCTCTCACTGCGATAATAGACCAGTTCTTAATCCGGCCTTCTCAGAAGGACGCGTTGATTGAGGCTCATGAGAAGACTGCCATACTGGCTGCATCCGTGCAGCGATGGGCTAGTGGATTTGTGTCCTTATGGGCGGCTTTCAGTCGGTCGATTGATTCAGGTGTAAATTCCATGTTATTTTTAGCGATTGATAATATTCTCTTTATCTCGAGAGACGCTGGCAACTTACAGTATTTCAACATTCTCTGCAACTCCTCATTCCCCTTGACCGCAATAATCACTGGGGCTATACTTGGTATGTTAAATGCGTCTATCGTCATTACTTTTTGGGTACAATGCAATGAACCAACATACACCCGGACTCAGCTTCAAGAAATTAGATCTACACATTCACACACCAGCATCGAAGTGTTTTCTTGCCACACAGGTGACCCCATCGCAAATCGTCCAAAGTGCTCTGGATGCCGGATTGGCAGGTATCGCTGTAACTGATCACAATTCGGCGGCATGGATCGAAAGGGTGCAATTGGCGGCCAAGCAGCACTTGGTCGTTTTTCCTGGAGTTGAGATCACATGCATGGGCGGCATCACGGGCATTCACATTATTGCCCTGTTCGACCCCGCCTGCAAGCAGGCACATGTAGAAGGACTTCTCGCCTCCCTCGGTCTCCGACCAGAGGATCACGGTAAGATCGAAACCGTGGTCCAGAAATCACCCAGTGATGTAATCGATGCCATCGTTTCCAAAGGTGGTCTTCCTGTCCTTGCCCATGCCAATTCGTCAAATGGTGCTTTCTGTGATATGAAAGGGCAACAACGTATTAAGCTTATACGCCATCCTCGGCTTTGCGCAGTGGAAGCGAGAGACTTCGCCAACAAGGAACTCGCTGCGCGAAACAAACGTGTTATCGACTTGCTGGATGGCGCTGACCCCGAGTACGAGACACATCTGGCCGTATACCAAGCTTCAGACAATCCGGCTGCTGAAGGTTCAGGTAAACACGGCCTCGCAGGCATTGGTTCACGCTGTGCATACTTTAAGATGGATGCGGTGACTCTTGCTGGCCTGGAACAGGCATTCAACGATCCAATAGTACGGATTCGACAAGACTTTGAATACAAAACATATGAGTATCCACGTATTTCCAGACTACGTGTTGTAGGTGCTTTCCTCGACGGCTTAGACGTTCAGTTGCATGACGGCTTAACGTCTATTCTGGGCGCGAAAGGATCGGGGAAATCACTTCTCGTGGAGTTCCTTCGATTTGTCCTCGACCAACCCTCCAGCAACACGGGCATTCGGCAGGACCATGAAGCCAAGCTCGAGGCGAGACTTGAGGAGTTCGGGACAGTAGCGGTAGATTTTCGGGACGAGACCGGCCGTGAGCTATCTGTTCGTCGCACGTATGGCTCTGGTGACATGGGCGGATATGATGAGGACTCTCCAGAAGAGGTTGCCCGGCTGTTTCCCGTGCTTTTTCTTAGTCAAAACGAGATAATACGTATTGCCGAGAATGAAGAAGAGCAGATTCAGTTTATCGACCGCTTCTTTGACTTCAGAACGTACATTTCGGAAATTGCCACGCTAGAAGGCGGCCTTGGCAGAGAAGATCGAGCTCTCGCTGAGAGCCTCCGCAGCTACACTGCCGTACAGGAATTGGAACAAGCGCTCAAACTTCAAAAACGGGAAACATTGAAACTCGATTCGGCTCTTAAGAACGAAGTATTTGAGAACTTCAGACTTGCGGAAATTAAGCGTCGAGCCTTTCAGGAACAAATCTCTTTCATCGAGAACCGCATCGAGATACTCGAGTCACTGGGACGCGAAGTATTGTCAAACGACGATCCATTGTTACCCGACTCCGTGGAAACCGACCCGGCTCTAAAAAGAACCCATGCCATCCTTAAAACGGGACGCGCATCTTTGAAAGAGAAGATAGAAGATCTCATCGACGAGGTACGGAACAATCGCGATCAGATAGAAACCGAGTTTAAGCGGTGGCTCCCGAAGTACAGAGATGTCAAGATCGCCTACAAAAAGATCGTCCAGGAGACTGGCGGCGATTACAAAGCACTCGCCAGCTCCCGGGCCAAGCTTATTAAGAAACAGGATGGGATCCTGCTAAAACTCCGGGAAGCCAAGTCTCACACCGCCTCCATCAAACAGATCGTTGGACGTCGCAATGGTCTCCTTGACAAGCTGACGGCAGTGTACGCGAAATATACAGAGGAACGCCGCGCAAAATGCAGGCTGTTTGAAAAGGAGTCCAATGGACACCTTAGAGTCTCGATCAGAAGCGGAACAAACAAGGACGCCTTTCGACAACAACTGCGAGCATTGAAGAAGGGATCCAGGCTTCGGGATAGTGATATTGATCGGCTCTGTGACAAGATTGCCCCGACAGAATTTGTAAATGCTCTTATTAGATTCGCATTGAGCCACAAGGTGAAATACTATGCACAGGTAGCCGAGGGCACGGGTATCGATAAGGAAAGGCTAGGGGTCCTCTTTCAATTCCTCCTTGACTCCTTTGATTATGAAAGGCTGCTCAAAATGCAGTATACGGCAATCCCAACGGATCGACCAGAGATTGCGTACAAGGTAGGAGGAGATAATTATGAATTTTTATCCCGACTGTCCACCGGCCAGAAGTGTACTGCCCTATTGATGATGGCGCTTAGCGACGGAACCATGCCGGTTGTGATTGATCAACCTGAGGATTCGTTGGATATTCGTTCGGTATGGGAGGACATGTGTTTGAAGGTCAGAGGCGGGAAGGAGAAGAGACAGTTCATATTTACGACTCACAACTCCAGCCTAGCCGTGGCTGGTGATACCGACAAATTTTTAATATTGGAAGCTACGGCGGATACTGGAAGCGTCGTTTATTCGGGTAGCATGGATGAAGGCCCTGTCAGCGAAGAAGTACTTAAGTATCTTGAGGGAGGCCCAGATACCTACAGACTGAAGTACCGCAAGTATAGTGCTGAGCGAATACTTGCAAGACGAACATCCAAACGAGGAAAAGAAAACATGTAAGAGGCGACAAGAGCGCCACCAGCAACTGTCTCATCAGGAACGGCTTTACCGTAGCGACTCTAACCTCGCGCGGTGGGACTTGTACACAACCTGATCTGACCTAAAGACATCCTCCCCTTTGTAAGGAACAGTTGTTCTTGATTTCATACAGGTTAGGAAGTAGTCCTATCACAACGTCCGCGGATTTCCCTTATTCCCTCTTCTTGTCTTGCTTTTCCCAGTATCATGACATCATATCTTCTATATACTCGCCGATCCTCTGGGCAATGTGCAGGCTTCAATACCTTTCATCCACCTGTTCACAGGGCAGGAAGGAATCGAATTCAGGTACGACGTTGTATGGGGTCCTACCTATGGTAGAGCACACTAGAAATCCCCGTGTCTTCGAAGCTCTGCCCCGGAAGGTGCGCATTCCGGTGAAGTCGGCCGCCTAGACCGGTCCGAATCCGGCCGGGTATTCCGGTCGAAAGCGGCCACTGATTGACTGATCCCAACAATGGGAGTATATTCTAGGTCAATGTCAGGCAATTTGGAGGTTTGGGATGAATGATGAAGTGTTGGAGCCATTTGGGTTGTTATTCTTGGAGAGTGCTCCTCCCCCTGAAAAGAGATCTGATCCAGTGTATGACAATGAAACGGACATCTCATATATCAGCGTGGAGAATGGAGATCTAGTTCCCTTTGTGGAGTCCCAGGTGAATGAGGAAACTAAAAGCACAACCGGGATCGCAAGAGAAGGTACAGACAAAGATGTAACAGATACTAAATGCGCAGGGGCCTTTGTTGGCACGAATACTGGTACAAGGATCAAACTTGAAACAACTGATAAGGACAACCATGATCTGGTGCCTGTTTGTTGGACAATGCTTGGGACGAAGACATTGACATTTGTGAATACTGAGCCCACAGATTCAGATGATTAAGAGGACACAAGTAGGTATAATATTCCTGAATGATAGCAGGGAAATAGATCAATAAGATTTTTATTCAATTGACTAGAGATTATTAAATGATCTTAATTGTCACGAACAAGAAAGATTACACAGCAGATTTCCTCATCCTTGAATTAAAGAGGCAAGGAGAGAAATATGTAAGATTCAATCTCGAGGATTTTCCTCAGCATATCCGTCTTGCGTGGAAATTAAATAATGGAGTGGTTGACGGCCAGATATCATTTCCTAACCTAAATGTAGAATTCAGTGAAATTCACAGTGTTTGGTATCGAAGGCCCGTGCTCCCTCGACCAGACCCAAATATTCGCAATCCTGCAGCATATGAATTTGCTGCTTCCGAATCTCAGGCATCTTTGGATGGGATATGGCGAACACTTGATTGTTTTTGGGTGAGCCATCCCGATAATCTCAGGAAGGCAGAGTCAAAACTTCTTCAGCTAAAGATTGCCGCAAAGATAGGTTTCAGCGTATGGCCGACCTTGTTGACAAATGACCCAACAATTGGGAAGGAATTCTTTCAAGATCAGGAAGAGAATATAATTTATAAACCCATTAATCGGGCTCAACTCACCAGAGATGGTCGCGTCGATTTGATTTATACAAATCCTGTTAAGTCAAACCACCTTCCTGAATTTGATCGAATCAGCCTTGCGCCTTCACTTTTCCAAAAATATGTGCCAAAGAAGGCTGAAATACGAGTAACAGTAATAGGCAATAGAATCTTTGCCGTTGAGCTAGATTCTCAATCGCAGATTGAGTCTATACACGATTGGCGTCGGGGAGATACGGCCAAAATACGACATGGTTCCCATCAACTACCTTTAGAAACTGAAAATGCTTGTCGAGCCCTCGTTAAGGAATTGGGCCTCGCATTTGGGGCTATTGACTTGATACTTACTCCGAAGGGAGAATATGTATTCTTGGAGATTAATCCTAATGGACAGTGGGCATGGATTCAGCAAATGTGTCCCAAAGTAGCGCTACGTCAGACGCTCACTGAGCTTCTAAGATCAGGGGTGGCATTCTATGACGACGGATGCGATGAATAAGCTCCGGAAAATAATCGAAAATCTCGCACTTGATTGGATTCCGATTCTTATTGGATACCAGCCAGTTCCTATTGAAGATCCTGATGATATCATCTCGCAGTCCGAAGCACAGAACAAATTTAAAACATTTGATGATAAAGACAAAATCGAGGAAGCACTGGATTATTGTACGGGTCTTGTCGAGCTTGGTGACTGTAGATTGAAGAGGATTGAATCAAAAGCCATGACAATGGTAGGCTTCACAGGCGTAGCTGCTGGATTGGTCACAGGTATTGGAATTCTTTCCATGACCACGAATGGATTGAAACCACTCGCGGTGTCTCTAGTCTCTGCATTGTGTTATATATTCACCATCACATGTTTCTTCATTTCGATTTACCTGGCTTTAAAGGTCTTGGCGATTAGCGATTATAAATTTGTTACCCCGGATCCTGCAGATATCTTTCATCTTTCAGATAAACCTCTGAATATCGTTAAAATAGAGCGTGCCGCAACATTATACTACTCCTATCATCGTAACGAGCAGTTACTGAATGAAAAGGGAACCTATTTAATAGGCGCACAAAGATGGTTTCGAAATGCAATAGTTCTTCTCCTTATTCTTGCTTGTTCTTACGTGCTATCATCATTTCAGTTCAATATTTCTAGGAGTGCCCCGTCCAATACAAACATCAACCGGATTACGATATCTGAGACGGAAGAGGAAAATTCATTCAGTTGCAAAACAGAACTGCCGGGGGAAGCTGATTCTGGGCAATGCTGCAAATACAAATCGGAGATTGAAAGCTCTTCCGCTGATGTCGATAGCAATATGCTTCTACCTGAGAATAGAAATATAGAAAATGAAGATGATTCGGTTTTTATTCACATTCAATTGCTGGATTTACAGAAAGACGATTCGACAGCAGCCAGAGATCAAAATGGAGAGGACGAGTAGGACATTACCTGCCTTAGCAATAGCGGCCTAAAAATCGGTTTTGTTAAGGGGTGGCTCAGAGAGGTATGGCTTGAAGAGTTCCCAATTGTTGATGGGTCTTGAAACCCGCGTGTATACAGTGAAGAACGGTAAGATATCGCCCAGCCCCACAAGAAAAATTCAGGGAATTCTTCGGTTACCTGATGATTAACAAGGAATTACAAGAGATCTGACGGAAGGATTACGGTGCCGGGATTCTTAATCGCTTCATAGAGAGCCTTCCTCAAGTACGCTTTCGGATCCACACAACATAGTTTCGCCGATTCCAGCAAGCTATAAAATAGAGCCGCCACTTCCGTTCCGCGTTTGGATC
>JAHJDP010000021.1 GCA_018831195.1 Candidatus Eisenbacteria bacterium
ATTTGTGTTGCTTGGAATAGAATTTCATTGGAGGCCTCCTGTCTTGGTTGGTTCCCAACTTCAACGTTCAAGAGGAATGGTTGCCCGCTGAGTGGGAGGCCTCAATGAGAATCGACCTGTTTAATTCGACGAGGTCCCTTGTCACGTCCCTCGCAAAGTGAGATCATAGTAACGCGAAGTTGAGAGAAGGCGAGGGTCGCGCCAAGAACCCTCGCGGGTTATGAGAACGTTAGGTTCATAATGGCAAACTTAGAAATAGGACGGCGGAAAATCGGGGTGATTTCTTGAAGCCACAGGCAATTGTCGTTGCTGGACCAAATGGAGCTGGAAAGACAACATTTGCCAAAGAGTATATCCAGCTCCATCCGCATAAGTATTTCAGCGCCGATCTCATTGCTGAGGAAATGAAGGGTTCGTTTGAAGAGGTCCGGCTCCTGGCTGGGCGCCATTTTATCAAGATAGTCGATGCTCAAATGGAGGAAGGCGAAAGCTTTGTTATAGAGTCTACGATTTCGGGGGTAAGTTTTAAGCGCTCGATAGAGCGACTCAAATCAAAGGGGTTTGACGTTATAATTATTTTCATCTTCCTCGGAAGCGCAGATGCGTGTGTCGCGAGAATCCAAGAGAGAATAATGAAGGGCGGGCATCCAGTTCCAGAAGCGGACGTACGACGGCGTTTTTTGCGCAGTATCAGGAACTTCTGGGGCGAATATCGTGGATTGGCCGATCAATGGAATCTGTATTATAATGGAGGTCAGGAATTCCATGAAGTTGCCGTGGGGTCAGGGGGATCGCGGGAGGTTCTTGACGAAGGTCTATTTGAGCAATTTCTAACCACTGCAGAGGGAGAGGCGAAATGACAAATGACCGCGGTCTAAATCCGGAAATATATCGGCGATCCCGAGAGTACCTTCGTATTGGCAATAGGGCAGTACGCCGAGCCCAAGAAGAGAGTCGCCGTCTAAATGTACCCAATGTTTATTCTCACAACGGGACACTATATTTTGAACTTCCAGATGGTCGATTGACTACCGTCAATCCGTTTGAGGCCACACCAAATAGTTAAAAGAACCTAACGACTCATTAACCCGACGAGAGCCGTTGTCACGTCCCTCGCATAGGGTTATACTAGTATCGCGATGTTGAGAGAGGCGAGGGCCGTGCTAAAGACCCTCGCGAGTTAACAGAACGTTAGGCAGATGTAAGGAAGAATGACCAGTGAAGTATTTTGCCCTTTTTGGCATCATGTTACTGCTTGGGCCCACTCATGCGAATTCTTGTACTATTTTCAAAACCACACAGTCGGAAAAGACTTTAGTTGGCAACAACGAAGACTGGGTGGAAGCGAATGGCAAGGTTTGGTTTTTAACCGCAGTGCCAGGAAAACGCGGCAGAGTTCTCTTTGGATTCGAGAATGGATGGGCACAGGGGGGGATGAACGACCAAGGCTTGTTCTTCGATGGAATAGCTGGCGAAGTCCAGGATTGGGCGCCGGCCTCCCATCGGGAGGACTTCCCGGGCAACCTGTGCGAGATGATCCTGGAGAAAGTCGCGACAGTGGATGATGCCATTGCTTACTTCGAACGGTACAATTTTCCGAGTCTCGTTGTGGGTAGGTTTGTTTTTATCGACGCTACGGGAAGTACAGCGGCCATTTCATATGTAGGCGGGCGGTTGAATATTGAAAGATTTGCGGAGTCGACCGTTGCGTTGGGCTACCGCGGCGAAGAGGCTCGAGACCTGCTTAACGACGCGCACGATATCGACGTTCAGGCCATGGCGAACATCCTCAAGGTCTGCCAGCGCCGAGATGAATATTCCACACAGTATAGCAATGTTTATGATCCTCTCGGATTGAAGGTGCATGTCTATCCCTCCTCGGGAGCGGTGCGCGAGGTTACTTTAAATCTGGAACAAGAATTGGCCAAAGAGGATCATTATTATGATTTAGCGAGCTTGTCTGAGCAGATGGGCAAGGAGCTCATTGTGGATCACAAGACGCGGCCGGCTGTGAAGTATCTCTCGTCGTCGCTTGATGATTGTATTGGGCAGTATGGTCTTGATACAAGTTCCGTCACTATTACTCGGTCTGGTAATAGTTTATTGCTACGTAGCGAACTCATCTTTGAGGCTGTAATGGCGTTTGAGATAGTACCTGTCGCGGAAGATCATTTTTATGCAAGGCATCTAGCGATAGAGGTTGAGTTTCAGCGCAATCGACTGGAGCAAATCGAAGCCCTCTTGCTGGCCTATGATGGAAGGGTCTTTTCCCTGAAACGGAAATGAGGTAGACGAATACTGGGGTGCATACTGTCATCTGACTGCCTAACAAACGCTTGCACCCGACAATCGCGTCTGTCACGCCTTGTGCTGACGCACAAGCCGCGCCAACCACGCTTGCAGGTGAAGCAAACGTTCTGTGGACAATGCAAAATTGCCAAAAAAGCGGGCTAAATTTCTCTTGACACCCGTTACCGCCCACGGTAACATATAGACATGTCGAAAATCCGACGCGGAGGCTATGTTTTTCTCACCTGGATCGGAGACCATTCTCCGCGGCACGTACACGTCTATCGCAAGGGCCAACTTGTTTTGAAATGGGATCTCGACAACAGCAGGCCGATGGCTGGGAATCCATCGCGAAAAATACTTGAGTTAATTCAAGAACTAGAAACTGAAGGCAAACTATGAAAATCAGATCGGTGAAAATTAATAACCGGAAGCAAGCGTTTGAAGTTGGGACTTGGCGCGAGCCCTATCTGTTTCCATTCTCAAAGGCTTGTCCCCCTCCTGTGGTCGAGGATCCTGTTGTGGATGTCTTTATTGATGAAGAACTTGGCCGCGAGGCCTTTACCTATAAACTCGAGTCAGGCAAAGAGGGGTCTGTCCATATCGATCATGTTCTCGAATACAATCAAGATCCGGCCTACTTGCGGAATCTACTTCTGTATAAGCTGACTATCGAGGCACAGAAGCGTATTGAAGCTAGCGGTCTATCCAAGCGAGAGATCATCCGCCGCCTTGGCACATCTCCAGCGCAGTTTTACCGTCTTGTAGATTCTACCAACTACCGTAAGTCTGTCGACAAAGTGCTTTCTTTATTGCATGTGCTTGATTGTGATGTAGACCTAATCGTTCGGGACAAGAGCGCTTGAATTGAGAGAGAGCCACAGAACGAACTTTTGAACCTGTCGAGGGCCCTTGTCACGGCCCTCCATAGAAAGAGATGTCAAGATAACAATTCCCCTGTCGCTCGATGACGGGATCATCGAACGGCCGCATGGACATGCCGGTAGACAATAAATCCAAGGACTTCATTCCCGTCTCCCTTTTGCTGCTGCCATCATTCCCGCTTTCGAAGCTCATTCGTTCTTGGCGCAACTTAAGTTTGAACCAGCCTTCCATTGGGGCCTTGATGGCCATCGCTTCATTCGGTTCTGTGAGGGGGCCTATCCTTCGCATGGGGTCTCTCTATCGCTTCCGAGGACCCATCCGTGACATTGAGACTTCCCCTCAGCCCTTTTGACGGAGATGATCGACAAGCCGCAGGATCCGGGAATCAAAATCCTAGTTTCGATTCATTGCCTCGGACGGCATCGCCTGCCGATAAATCTCCGGACGATAACGCTCCTCTCTCTTCCACATTGCCAAGACGATCGCCGCAATTTTCCTGGCGAGAGTCACCTTGGCTAGAGTGGGTTTCGTGCCGTTCCGCAGAAGGCGCTGATAATCGTCCTTCAACGGATGGGATTGAGTGTGAACAATGATAGTGGTCGCCGCAGCCTTGAAGATAGCTTTCAGCGTGTGATTGTATTCCCGGTTCAATCCCCGGGTTCGATTCAGCTTTGTCCGGACCCACCCATCATCAGCAAGGATCCAATCCGATGAAGACCGGACGACGACCCCGAATCCACAGTAGGCCCAGAAGGGACGCTTGGTCCTGAAACGGTGAGGGGTGATCACAACGGGAAGCAATTGAGCGACCCGGATCGGTCCCATTCCGGGAGCGGTCTCCAGGATTCTTGAGATCTTATGCCGGTGCGACTCGCGCACCATGATCTTCTCGGCCTCCGTCTTGATTTCCCGGAGGCGATCGAGCTCGAGGCCCAGGATTTCAGCGGCGGTCGCTATAGCCTCGGGAAGTTTTCGGATTATCGCTTCCCGCGTCTTGATGGAGTACACGGCCTCGCCGGAACAAGGGATGCCGCGCCCTCTGAGGAGGGACTTGAGTCGAATCTTGGTGCGGGCGACATCCTGGGTGACCTTGGCATAGGTGTGAGCATAGAGCCTGAGGGCGGTGAATCGTCTGGGGTCCTTGTAGACAGGTCGGCCGACGGTGCCGGTGCGGATCTTCTCGGCGAGTCCCCTGGCGTCGATAGCGTCATTCTTGGGGCCCGGTGTCCAGCGGGCTCTATAGACAAGTATTTCAGCGACATAGGGGGAGAGGATTTCGACGAGCCACTGGCTGCAGAGGCCCTCGTCGATACATAGGTGGAGGTTTCCGGGGATGAGTTTGAGGTATTCGACACGAGCCTGTCCGTTTGTTTCCACGACGTCACTCCGGACCAATTTTCCTTTGGCGCTAAGGACGCAGAATGTAGTGCTGGTTGCATGCACGTCGGATCCGATGTATCTTTCCATGGCGGTTCTCCTTCTTGGGAAATGAAGTCCTATGCTTGATTGATCAATACTATTTTCCTCGGAGGAGACCGCCGCATCAATGAGCCTGGCGAGTGGCCGGCCCGCAGTCGGCATCCGGCCGTGATCTTTCTATGATACCTTCGCACAAGATTAGCATAGTTGTGCGACGAGAGAGTAAACGAGGCCCGCGCCAAGCACGCCTCGCAGGTTAAAAGAACGTTAGACGTATATTTCTTGGTGTGGCGATAAATCTAATTTGGATGTAAGGCACAGAGAATATTTCTTACGACGTGGGGTGCCAAAATGAAACATCACACCTGCATGATTATTTTCCTATGTCTTTTCGGTTTTAATGTCGGCGTCGTGTATGGACAAGATGGAGAGGATTGTTCAAGCGCGATAAGAATCGATATTTCGGAAGAATGGTACGTTGCAATAGATGTCACCACCAGCGGTCGCGAAAATGATATTGATTCTCTCTCGGCCCAATGCACCGGAATTGTTGCCACCGGACCTGATGTTGTCTTCCTGTTTGACGACGGAAACGAATTCGGAACATGGATTTCTGTTGTGTGGACCGGTGATTTTGAGGCGGCTGTGTACGGTATTGAGGATGCATGCGACCGGCCATGCGTTTTCGGAGATACAGGCCTAGATATTTACACCAGTTTTGAGACTGGCGAGTATCAAGGAGACCCGGGAGGGCATTGGCGGTGTTATATTGTGGTAGATGGAGTGAATGGCGCATCTGGATCTGGGACGCTTGAATTTTATGTGAATTTGGGCAATCCAGCAAATGAGCATACCTGGGGCCAAATCAAGTCAGTTTATCACTGACAAAATGTATTCGACTTACGAGATTATTAACCAAAAGAGTTGCCGGGATCGGCAATGCCAGCAGTTAAATAACGTCTAACGAACTTTTGAACCTGTCGAGAGCGCTTGTCACGCCCCCCGCTTTTGTGGGAGAATGGTGGCGTTGAGAAGACGCGGGCGGGCGGGGGTCGCGCCAAGCACCCTCGCAGGTTAAAATAACGTTAAGTGTACTAGAAATGAATTGAAAATATGCTTAATTCGTTGGGAAGGTTAGGCCTATCTGTCTACATTCTAATGGTCTTAACTTCCGCCACATATTCACACATATGGTTTGTGAATCCTGAGGGGACCGGTGATGCACCAACGATCGATGCGGCTGTGGATAGTTGTGCCTCAGGCGATACAATTCTGGTCGCGCCAGGCACCTATCACGAGAACATCCTTAGGCTCGGCAACCCACGGGAGCTTACGATCATGGGTCAGACCGGCGACCCGGAGGAGGTGATCGTCGCGGCTTTAAATCCCGCCGAGCCAATCTTAAAGTTCACAGAATATAACTTGTCGGTGAGCGCGATCACGGTAACCGGCAGTGATTATTCCGGCGGTGCTTTGAATTCCGTAGGTACATCGACAACGGTCTCCAATATTATCGCAAGAAATAACCGTGGCGGAGTTGCTCTGACAGGAACAGGCCAAGTTAGAGAGTGTGTCTTCACTGACAACGATTGGGGTCTCTACTTCTCTTCCTCCGGAGTTACTGATTTCCTGGTGGAGCAGTGTCAGTTCTTCGGAAATACGCTTATAGGTTCGGGAGCCACAGATCTCGGGGCCGCCATTACTATCAATGCACCAGCCACAATTCGTGGTTGCGTGTTCCTTCGGAACAGTATAGTGGCGGAGGGATCCGTGTGCTTGGTTGATGGTGGATTCATAGTCTACATTGAGAACAGTACGTTTGCTGACAATAGCGCCGATTTCGCAGTGTACTTCACGTCGCTCAATGCGAACGGGATGATCGCGAACAATGTGTTCTGGGAGAGTGGTTGCCCGAGTAATGGGGGAGCCTTTCCCGTCCGCTGCAACGTGACATGGCCTGAGCCTTTTGAGGAGGGCGAGTGCTTTCCCGAAAACTGGTATGGGCATCATGGAAACGTCATCGCTGACCCGTTGTTTTGCAATCCAGGTGCAGACGACTACCACGTGGCGAGCACATCTCCTTGTCTTCCCGGAAACCATCCCGATGGATCCGAATGCGGTCAGGTCGGTTTCTACTCACAAGGGTGCGTAACCCCTGTCCCAACAAGGACGACCAGCTGGGGGTCTATTAAATCTTTCTATTTTCAAAAGGTCCCTTGATCCCACGAGACACTTAACGACCGGCAGGATTTCTTCGTTCCTGGCGGCTTCGAGGATGGCTTTGGCGTCAGCTTTGTCGGTTTTATTTCCCTTTCTATAAGGCCTGACGAAGTGTGCGGGCAGAAGGGTGACGTCATGGCCGAAGCGCCGGATGGAGCGGGCCCAGTAGTGGGCGGAGCCACAGGCTTCGAGCAGGATGTTTGCGGGCGGCGTTTGTTCAAAGAAGGACAGGAAGTTGGCCCTGGATAAACGTTTTCGCGAGGTGATCTTTCCCGGCCTATCCGAGACAGCGATTTCGAAAGTAGACTTTGCCAAATCAACGGCGATGGTAGTAGAATACATGCGGACTCCTCCTTCTATGTGGTCGTAAGAGGCCGAAAGGCGAATTGGCACTATGATGCCGCATTTTTCGCCGGTGGAGTCCATTTCAACTTTTGAACCTGCCGAGTGCCCTTGTCACGGCCCTCGACCAAGATTATTATAGGGTCGCGATCATCGGAAGGGTCGAGGGCCGAGCCAATGACCCTCGCAGGTTAAAAGAACGTTAGACCGAGTAACAAACAGAATCAGGTTTCATTATTGAGCTGGCGACCAAACCAAATGTGACAATCTGTGCCCCTTGTCAGCTATACAGGCTTTGTGAGAAAATTGTAGTGATTTGAGAAAGTGAAGGACGAGGGCTATTTCCATTCCCTCGCGAAGTCGCACAATGGTATATCGCACAAGGCCCTCGGAGGTTGTCTTGAGTTTCTTCAAAATGATTCTATTTGTTTTAGCAGCAGCCAGCATTGGTCTGATTGCTACATCAATACCAGCGACGGCGTATGAATACCATCCGCTAGGTCTTGGGACTCAGTGGATTTATGATAATCCGCAGGGGGGTCTCCACTATATGACCATCACGGGTGAGCGTGAAGTCTTGGGTGTTTCCGCGGTGATTAGGCATCAGGATGAAGATACTCAGACATTCGAAAATTATTGGACGACTGATGTTTTTGGTAACCTTTTTCTTCATGGGGCATTTAATTATGATGGCTTTGGAATCGCATATCTGCCACCCATCAAAATGGTAGACGCCCCGCTGGCTGGTGGAAAATCCTGGGTGACCGAAAATATCCACACATACTACCTGGACGGAACGCCCTGGGGTACTGAACCATTTAATTATCCCCTGCAAGTCTATTCCGAGGGTGTTGTCACGGTGCCGGCGGGTGATTTCTATGCCTATGGAGTTGGTACTTACTATGAGCCGCCAGTAATCATCTCGCGTGATGGAAAATCATACAATTTGCTGGGTCGACATATTGAACATGAAGATCTGCTTATCGAAGGCAATGTCACAGAATGGTACACCGACGGGATCGGCCTGCCCCAATGGGGCTACCTTTTAAACGCCCAATATCAACTGCGGGAATACGGCTCCCCTACAGCGACGATGAATACCACCTGGGGTCGAATCCGGGCAAGCTATGATCCTCTGAAATAGTTTTCGAGGTGTCCGGTCTAACGCCTATGAGGCCACCGGTTGTCAATGGCTAGATGTCTCCCTTTGGCGGCTGTAGAGCAGCCGCCATCCTCTTCCGTTGCTGTGAGGTGATTGCATTCTCCCTGACTTTGTTTCCCGCCGGGTACAGGACGCGCC
>JAHJDP010000022.1 GCA_018831195.1 Candidatus Eisenbacteria bacterium
CCGTTGATCTTGAGTTCCACGAAGTAGACCCCGGCTGCGACTCGCTCACCGTCAGCGCCCAATCCGTTCCACCGAAACCGCTGGGGGCCACTCATCAACGCTCCGTCGACCAGTCGAATGATCTGCCTGCCGCTAATGTCAGCGGATAAGAACTTTCAAGAACCCCTTTGCCCCCGCCCACCCCCTCGCGGCTGCCACGATGATGATATCCGATCTCGAAAGTGCAGACAAGACGGCTCGGAAAGCCATGCCTGGCATCTCCAGGCCGTGAACTTCCACTCGGCGCGTCCTGTTTCGTCGCCTTCCCGGGGAGTAGGCTCTCCACTCGATCTGCCTCGTTGCTTAAGGACACGAACCGCCTGGGGGAGGCCGAGCCGCTCAGCAGACGTCAGCTGATCATCTTCATCCGTTTCGCAGCGAGCACGGGCCACGAACATCCCAACTTTCGGGTCGCCCTCTCCAACTACATCGAAGTGCTGAAGCAAATGGGAACAAGCGAGTCCGAGATCGGTCGGAGAATCTCGACCCTCCTCAAGGAACACGACCTGGGAGGGGGGTGACGCTGTCCGTCCCGAATAGTGTGCCACGAAGCCACTGAAAGGAGGTCGGAAAGACCTACTGACAGAAGCCATGCTATATGGAGGATGGGGGAGGACTCCCCGCGACGGGTTGCAGGACCAGTTTTCAAACCGCCCAGCGCTGCGTGGGGATAATATCCTAGGTAGTGAACGGTTCGGGAAAGGCCAGGAAGTCACCTGCTGCGATTACATATCGATCCTTCAGATTTCTGCGAGTGCCATAGAGATAGGCAGGTCCGCAATCATTGGCCGGATGGTATTAGGCTTCCAGCATGATCCTTCCACGACCCGATATGAGCGGCTGATTTTTATTCCCCACTTGCGACTCGCACGAATCCGAATTCTTCGGACATGTACGAGGTCCGTTCACGGGAATCGCGGCCAATAAAAACCGGACTCTTCAATCAGGCTGACAGCGGCACCATCCTTCCGGACGGACGCGTTCGGGGAGAACAGCCGCCAGGGGGATGGGTTCCGGGTCGGAGCAACCAGGCCGCAGGTTTCTTGAAAAATCGGGTATCCAACCCATGGGCTTACCCAACCACTGACATCTCGGAGGCAGCCGAATCGCGTTTTGCGCGTAGAGCGAGGCTTTCATCGGACGTTGCCGCCCGGCCTATTTTCTCTGCGACCAAGACCAGATCGCCGCCGAGATATTTCAAGAACGGGACATGGCTGAAGAACCGCTCCTTGGCTCTAAACCGACAACGATTTCCCGTGAGAAGAAATTGCGGGAAAAAGAATTCGCGACTGACAAGCCGTTTGATCCGAACGCCCTTGTCCTTGACCAATCGTCGGTAATCCTGGATCGAAAAATCCCAATGAAAGGTCGCGGCAGTATGCCAGGTGTTCTCATGGATCACTTTCTTTTGTAGAAGTCTATCGCTGAAGAAACTGCAGATCAGAATGATATTGTGAAACAGGTTGAGGTTTCTGAGCCGGTGGGCATTGGGACTTTGTATGACCAGGCAGCCGCCGGGCCGAAGAACCCTGAGAAATTCATCCATTGCCATTTCCGGGTCGCGCAAATGCTCCAATGTTTCCGTGCAGAAGAGAAAATCGACACTTTCAGCTCTAAGCGGGAGACAAACACCATCCGCCTGGAGCGCCGTCTGATCAGGGATCCGTTCAATCATGCGTTTCAGAATGAGATGGCTTATGTCAATTCCGATAAATGTCTGGTCGCGGCCGATTCCAAACTCATAATAGGCGCGGCCGTCATTGACGCCGACATCAACGACAACCCGGGGTGGCGTGGGATGTCCTTGATAGATCCGGAGAATATCCAGATAGCGTTCATTATCCTGATGATGAACGGACGCCTCAGAACCATTGGAGCCATCGCCGCAGCCCCATGCCAGTTTAACCCAATCTTCCATTGTGGGCTGCGACAGCCCTTGCCCCCTATATAGATCATCAATCGCCTGATGATCGGCCAATGAAAGGAGCGCCAGTGGATTTTTCCCGAAGGCCCGTAGGATCTTTGAGCGCCGGCTTCGATAAAAAAGCCAATCGGCGAATAAACCCAATAGAATAAACAAAGCACCCCATTTGAAATCGGTGATTAGACATATGACGAGGGCAAAATAGATGAGATAGAAAAACCGCGGCGCGGTGATGAATCCGGTGTCCGCGGACCGGTTAAGGGTGATCGTTTGGAAGGCCTCCGACTTGCTTTTTATACGTATACCCGTTGGATCAATGGTTCGTCTGTCGGCCGGATGACAAAGGCATGGGATATCGTCTTCAATGGAATAGGCGGCGAAACAACTTGTGCAATGCAGCTCGGCATCCTCCTGCTCCAAATCTCCCTTGCAGGATGGACATACAACGGCAGAGGGCCAATGTCTCTTCTGCATTGCCTACTCTCCGCAATTAAAGCGATGACACTATCGGAAATGGATCACTAGCGAGCATAATTATAATAAAGAATTGCTGAATCGTCAAGGGCGAGTGCCGGGCGCTCGGTGGAAGCCCTGCGGCTCAATTACAAAATCGCCGGCCGAGCGAGGGGGCGCAGCCCTGGGAGCCCCCCCCTATTCACCCAGCCGTAAATTTGCTATCCTTCTAAAAGACAAGAAGCTACACGCCTTTCGGTCAACTCAGGAGGAAAGGAACGCCATGACGCAACGCCAGCCGATCTTTGCCACCCTCATCACCCTCGCCCTCCTGGCAATGATTCCGCCCCATTCCTTCGGTGCTGCCGCTGCACATCAGGCCAAGCCCCTGCTCGGTTACCAAACGCGCACAGAGAA
This sequence comes from Candidatus Eisenbacteria bacterium, assembly GCA_018831195.1. Lineage (NCBI taxonomy): Bacteria > Candidatus Eiseniibacteriota > Candidatus Eiseniibacteriota bacterium. The sequence continues at coordinate 2,834 of JAHJDP010000022.1, forward strand.
TGTTAACCCCAACAAGATCGCGCTTCGCTTCCATCCAGAGACTCAAGCGCGGGTGCGCTCCGGCCGGCTTGTCTCTCTTTGCGGCGCCGATCTGTCCGTGCTCGAGGAGATCCGCGGGAGCGTCCCGGGCGCGCAGTGGGAGCCCCGCTTCCCGCTCACCGAATCGGAGCTGGATGCCCTCCGCGCCAAGGGTGAATCAAGAACCCGCCAGAGTCTGCCGGATCTCAATCTATTCGGCCTCCTGACGCTGCCCCCGGCGATGAATGATAAAGCGGCGCGGGAGAGGCTTGGAAGTATTCTTGAAAGCCTCAACGCGGTGTCACCCGTCGCGGAGGCCTGGGCTCTTCCTGAACCGGAGCTGGCGCAGATTTTCACGACGGATCGTGAAACACCCGACTTCTCGGGTGCGCAGGGATATCTTTACGATCCCCCCGTCGGTGTCGCGGCGGACTCGGCCTGGACCTTCCCGGGTGGCAAGGGGGAAGGCGTGCGCATGGTCGATATTGAATTCGGTTGGCTCTTCACTCACGAGGATCTCAAGAATCCGTGGTTCACCGGCGGGGATCCGGCCGTTTCGGATCACGGGACAGCGGTGCTGGGAGAGATTGCAGGCCAGCACAACGGTTATGGTGTTAATGGGATTTCGCCCGAGGTGGAAATCGGCGGCTATCAGGTCGGCGATCTGGCCGCCGCCATTCTGGATCTGGCGACTATATTAGATCCCGGGAATGTTTATCTCATCGAAATCCAGGTGACAGGTCCCAACGACGCCGCCTGGGTTCCCATGGAATGGATTCCCGATATCTTCGCCGCCATCCAGACAACCAGCGCTCTCGGCATCCTCTGCGTCGAAGCCGGCGCCAACGGCAGCCAGAACCTGGATGATCCGATCTACGGAGGTCTTTTTGACCGCCGCGTCCGTGACAGCGGGGCCATCCTTGTGGGGGCCGGCATCCCATCCTCATTGGCCGCGGAATCTTTCAGCAGCTATGGCAGCCGGTTAAGCCTCCAGGGTTGGGGATCCTCCATCACAACAACCGGATATGGCGACCTTCAGGGTGGAGACCCCGAAGTGCACTACACCTCCGGTTTCAATGGAACCTCGGGCGCTTCGCCCATCGTCGTCGGCTGCGTCGTTTCCCTTCAGGGACAGGCCCTCGACCTCTTCGGCCGCCCCCTCACACCCCGTTTGGCCGAGGAGATCCTGAGTGTGACGGGTTCTCCATGGACTGGCGACCGGCCGATCGGTGAACGCCCCAACCTGGCGGCCGCCCGGGAACGCCTCTTGATGAATTACGGCGTTGTTAACGTCACCGTCCGCGATGCTCAAACCCTGGATCCCATGCCGGACATGATTGTTGAAGTCGCGGAAACCGGAAGAATCAGCAAGACGGGTCCAACCGGAGAGGTTTCCCTGCAGTTGACGGCGGAGGATATGACCTTCCGCGTCACCGGCGACTTCTACTTTTTGGAGGAAGATTTCCCCTTCACGGTCGCCGCCGACGAGACGCTCAATGCTGTTCTCGATATAACCCCCGCACCCCTCAGCAACCTGGCCGGCTTTGTCACCGATCCGGATGGGTCGCCCATTGAGGGCGCGCGCATCACCGTCTTGGGGACCCCGCTGGATAGTGTATGGACCGCCGCGGACGGAAGCTACCAGATGGATGGCATCCCCCAGAACACCGGCTACACGGCGATTGTGGGGATGGCGCCGGGATATGCGGCAGCTTATACAATTTTTGACATCCTCCCTCCCGACACGTCGACGTGGGATCCTGTATTAGTAAAGGCGGAGAGTTTTGAAGAGGGCCCCGCCGGATTCACCGGGACGGGTGATTTTGAATTGGGATACCCGCAACCACCCTCGCCCCCACCCTTTTCAGGAGACAATGTCTGGGCCACGAACCTCGAGGGTTACTATAATGATCTGACGATATCCTACCTCACATCCCCGGTTTTCGATCTCACCGGCACAACCGAACTGACCCTGAGCTTCCATCATTGGTATTGGACGGAGACCGATGACGGCGGAAATGTTCAGGTTTGGGATCAGAACGAAGCGGAATGGGTCGTGGTGGAGCCGATAGGCGGTTATCCCGACGACAGTATCATCACCATGTACTTTCAACCCGGATACAACGGGCGGCTGGATGATTGGGAGCCGGTGGTGATACCGCTCGATGCATTCGCGGGCGGCCCCTTCAAGTTCCGCTTCTTCTTCAGGGGCAATTACGTTGGCCACAAGGCCGGATGGTACCTGGATGACATCGCCTTTGATATCGGCGGATACGGACCGGCCGCGGTCGATCCCACACTCTTCACCGCTGAAGGATTGCGCCTTCTCCCGGAACGCCCGAACCCTTCCAGCGATCTGAGCCACATTTGCTTTGCGCTTGCGAAACCGCAGCCTGTACAACTCAGAATCTTTGACATCTCCGGAAGTGTCATCCGCACGATATCCAGGGGCAGGCTCCCCTCAGGAAACCAAAGCATCGTCTGGGACGGCCGGGACGCCCGGGGGCATTGTGTGGCCAGCGGTCTCTATTTCTACGAATTGGCGGCCGGCGGGGAAAGCGGCAAGGGGAAACTCCTCAGACTCAAGTAGATTCTATAGATACAAGGTATTTAGCCGCCTCGACACTCACACCTCAAGGAATGAAACGGATAAACCGATTTCTTTCTCTTCACAAAATCCTTAGTTGGCTCTATCCATGATTGCCGGAATGCAGAATTATACATGGGAGTCGTTGAAGCTCTCGGAGCGTCGCGTCACCACCGTACCATTCCAGGCGGGCAGCGACGCCCTCACCCAATACCAGCAGAAGCACCCCGCCGGCACGACCCAGTGAGTTGATCCGGGGAAGAGAATCCGGCGGGACGGACTTGGCATCCGCACCCGCCGGAATATCTGCTCACTGAATCGCTCGTGCTTTGAGTTTCTATTTATAATCCAACGCCATCGTTTCAAAATTCGCCAACACAACAATGGTGAACTTCTCTGGAGTAATGAGATCCTTCGCCGCCTGTTGCAGATCTTCACGCGTCATAGTCTGCATCTCTTCGATCTCTTTCAGCCAGAATTCGTTCTCGAGACCATAGAACTGCTGCTCAAGGACAAGATGCGCCAGTTGATCATTTGATTGCAGCTGCAGGGGCATGTTCCCCGTGTAGTACATCTTCGCCCATTTCAATTCATCCGCCGTAACGCCCTTATCTTGCAGGAGTTTGATCTCTTTCAAAATTTCCCGAATGGCGACATTCATACTGTCATTGATCGCCTGTGTGGAAGCGAAGAAATACCCTTTGTCCTTCCGCGGCCAGAAGTTTGAGTAGACGCCGTAGGTGAGACCCCGGTCTTCGCGTAGATTGGCCATCAGCCGGCTGCCGAATCCGGAACCGCCAAGAATATAATTCATCAATCTCGCCTTCGTATAATCGGGATGATTGCGGGCAAGGCCGATTTGACCCATACGGATCGTCGCCTGCGTCACATCGCGCTGAATCGTCTCGACCTGCCATCTCGGTTCGGGCATCGGGGGCGGCGTCCGCGGCGGAATATCCCCGGACTTCCAGTCGCCGAAGGCGGATCGGAGCAGCCCAGCCATCTCTTTGGGATCGAATTGCCCCACGGCGGAGATGCTGATGTTATTCGGCACAAAATAGGTCGAATAAAAATCTCTTAGATCCTTGGGTGTCATGGCGGCCACCGATTCCTCCGTTCCCTGTTGGGGCCGGTAGTAGGGGTGCTCGCCATAGATCAGCCGGTAGAAGTCCTTGCGGACGACATCGACATAATTGTCTTTTAATTGTTCGAGATAGGCCGCCACTTCCGAGCGTTTCCGCTCCACCTCTTCATCCGCAAAGGTGGCATGATCCAGCACTTCCCGCAGCATCTCCAGCCCCTTCTCGGAATCCTTGGAAAGGATTGAAAGGGTCACGGTCGTGTAATCATAATCGGCGTTGACGCTGAGATCGGCGCCCAAATTGTCAAGGGTATTAGCAAGCTCCTGCGCGGTATAGGAGGCCGTACCTCGATTTAACAACTCGCCGACGGCGAAACTCAATCCCGCCTTGTCGGCCGGCTCATCCATTGTTCCCGCGACAATCATCGCCTCAAAGGTGACGATCGGAACCTCTCCTCTCGGAGCCAAATAAATCTTCATTCCATTGTCTAAGGCCGTCCCTTCCACGTCCAAGCTTCCGGCACGGTTTTTATCGGCCAGAACGCCGCTGGTGAGCGCCAACACCGTCACGGCGGCGAGAAACAAACTCAATAGAATGGTTCCACGTTGTGCCTTCCGCATTACCGAACCCCCCTTCATCACAATTTGCTTGGCATGAGTCGCATTCATCATTAATTCGCCTCCGCGACTTCCGGAGGCTCCGGAACCAGAATGCCCACCGTGCGATTCTTACTTGTAAATATTTCTCTTGCGACACGCTGAATATCTTCCGGCGTCACCTTGAGACAATCGTCGGCGAAACTTACCGCATGCTTCCAGGAGGTGCGGCTTTCCCAAGCGCCGAGACGGTAGCCGATTTCCTCATTCATCGCCTGCGAGAACATCTCATCCGCCAGAAGTTGATTCTTCGCCTTCTGCAGCTCATCTTCCGGCACCGGGTTCTCTTTCAAATCCTCTAAGAGGACCAGGATTGAATCCCTGAGCGTCTCGGCGGTGGTGCCGGGCTGGCACATGGCCTGAATTGAGAAGGTCGAGGGATCGGTCCTAAAGTAGATTCCACCGCCGACGCCAAGCGCGAGTGGATTATCATAGACACATGCGCGGAAGGCCCGGCTTGATTCACCCGTGAACAGGAGATTTTCCATGACCTGGAGGACTTTTGTTTCATAGGTATCACATTTGGGCGCGTGGAAAGAAATGATCAGGCCGGGAAGCTGAGCCTCCTTGTTCACATAGACTATTTTTTCGCCCATCTGTTCGGGCTCGACGACATCGACCTTATGGACCTCCGGCCCTCTCGGAACCTTGCCGAAGGTCTTTTTCGCCAGCTTCACCACCTCATCATGAGTCACATCACCGACGACGACCAAGGTCGCATTGTTCGGACGGTAGTAATTGTTATAATAATTCCGCACTTCATCCGACGTGATGGTCTCAAGCACCGACATCCACCCAAGGACCGGCCAGCGGTAAGAATGCGCTGAAAAGACACAGGCATTAACCTGCTCATTGAGACGGCCGAAGGGCGGATCTTCCAGTACCTGCCGGCGCTCATTGCGGATCACGCCCATCTCCGACTGAAACTCCTCTTCAGGGAAAATCGTACCCTGCATTCGATCCGCTTCCAACTCCATAGCGACTTCCAGGCGGTCACTGGCCAGATTTTCGTAGTAGCATGTGAAATCGTGGCTCGTGAAGGCATTATTTTCCATCCCATTCATTTGTACAATTTTATCAAAATCACCCGTGGGATGTTTCTCGGTGCCCTTGAACATCATATGCTCGAGAATATGAGACACCCCCGAGATATCCTGTGTCTCATTCCGGGAACCCACCTTATACCAAACCTGAATGGTCGCCGTGGGACTCGTGTGGTTCTCAACCGTCAGAATCTTCAACCCGTTATCGAGCACCGATTCCTTGACCGTGTCGAAGGGGCCGGCTGACGAAACGGGACTCCATAGAAGCAGGATCACGAGAATCGCCGCAACGAAACTCCATCCGATGGGGGAAAACTGCGTGATGAGAGTCGGGGAAGCATGACCCTCTCCATGTTTGGCAATCTGCATACTGAACCTCCTCACAAACTGTTTTTTTAAGTGGGCGCAACGGCTTAGTATATGCATCCCAGGGCCATCCGACAACAGGACCCTTTTAAACCCCACCGGCGGGAAGGGAATTGACTTTTCCCGATACCGGGGCTAGCAGTGAAAAGGACGGCATTGGCGGACCCTTCCATACCGGTTTGAACCAATTGGGGATGGTGGCATGAAACCAAGACTCTTTCCGGCGCTCTTCTTCCTTCTTACCCTTTCCGGGGCTCTTTTGTTGCCCGCTTGCTCCAAAGCCCCATCTCAGCCGGTCCTGATCGTCGGCATGGACGGCGCTGAATGGAATATCATCGAGCCCCTCCTGGCCCAGGGCCGCCTTCCGAATTTGAGCCGGCTCATCAGCAAGGGCGCTGCCGCTCCCCTATCGTCATTCGACCCCCTCCTCTCCCCGATCATCTGGACGACGATGGCCACGGGCAAGGGTCCCGACCAGCATGAGATCCTGGATTTCACCATGCCCGATCCCATCACTGGCGATCCGATCCCCGTTGTCAGCTGCCAGCGGAAATCAAAAGCCTTCTGGGACATTCTGACGGATAAAAAAATCGACGTCGGCGTTGTGGCCTGGTGGGCGACCTGGCCCGCCGAGAAGGTCCGGGGGTGTATCGTGTCGGATCGCTTCACGACGCATGCCTTCATCCATTCACCCTCCCAGGTGGAAAAGGTCACCTATCCAGCGGAGTTCATCAATCGGCTCCAGGACAAGATGATGGGATGGGAAGATGTCTCGTATGAAACGACATCGAGATTTTTGAACATTTCCAATATGGAATTCGATTCCCACACAGTCTTTGACTTTAAGGATCCCATCACGCATTTCCGGCACATCCATGCTTCCATGCAGAATGTTAAAGAAGCGGCCCTGGAAATTTGGCATCGTTATCATCCAAAGGTTCTCGCCGTCTACTTCGAGGGTGTCGACACGGCGAGTCATCTCTTCATGCCCCATGCTCCGCCCCCCTATCCGTATTCCAGCGATGAAGACCGGCGGCGGTATGGCCGAACGGTGGAAGAGGTTTATGTCTATCAGGATCAGCTCCTCGGTGAACTTCTGGAAGCGGTCGGCGAGGACGCCCGGGTCATGATCGCTTCGGATCACGGCTTTCTTAACGGCTGGCAGCGCCCGCTCGACGCCTCCCCCTCCTTTGACTATGCGACGGCGGCGCAGTGGCATCGGATGCAAGGGATCTTCGTGCTGAGCGGTCCCGGAATTCAATCCGGCGTCCGTCTGAAACGCGCATCCGTCTTTGATATCACTCCGACCCTTCTCTACCTCTTGGGCTTGCCCATCGGTGAAGATATGGAAGGCGAGGTTCTGCTTGAAGCCTTTCCCCACGGTTCCCCCCCGCCGGAATCCATTCCCAGCTACGAAGATCAGGCATGGGCGGCGCAGAGGCGCCGGCAGGCCGAGACTTTCACAATGCCTCAGGATCCGGAACTCATGGAGAAGTTGAAAAGCCTGGGATATATCGGCGGCAGCACCGACAGCAAGGCGGTCAGTATTCGCGGGCGTTTGAGCCTGGCCGAGTATTATATCTGGAAGGGAGATGAACGCCGCGCCGAGCGGGAGCTTCTCCAGCTGCAAAACACCGCGCCGGATTTTGCCGATGCGCCCTATCATCTCGGCCTTTTGAAGATGGCCGCCGAGCAGTGGGGAGAGGCGGAAAGCGACTTTCGCCGCACCCTCGAACTGGAGCCCCAGAATCTTCCGGCCCGGCAAAATCTGGCTTATGTTCTGCGGTCACAGGATCGGCGGGAAGAGGCGCTGGAGCTGCTGAAGGAAACCCGGAATCTGTACCCCCTCGTCCCGGATATTCTTGTCAATATTGCCTTTCTGTATCGAGAGCTCGGACGGCCGGCGGAAGCCTTGGAGGCCTTGGATAAGGCCATGGAAATCAACCCCCACTCGCATCCGATTCTGGCCCAACGGGCCTTGACGCTGGAGGCGCTGAAACGGGATGAGGCGGCCATTGCGGCCTGGAGAAGGGTTCTGGAGTATTGGCCGGCGGATCGGACCGCGAAGGAGCACCTGGAAAGCCTGGAGAAGCAGCAACCCTGATCCCTTGATGTTAACTGTAACGTTCACTGTCTATTCAAGATAGCTCAAGCATCGACCGATCCTTCAAAAGAGGCCGTTTCGGGTAATATGGCTCGAACGCCCGGCACCGGTAGCGTCATCAATTCCTGAATATGACTGCATGAGCTGGAGGTATGATGTCCACTTCAAACCACATGTCACGGATTCCGTCTCTTAATCCATCCGGGGAGCAGAAGAATTCCTGGGGTCCGGCTCTTCGCCGCTGGTTCATTTTGGGTGGTCTTTTGGCTTTTGGCCTTGGCGGATGGGCCATGGGATGCGCCACGGCGCCCCCACCGCCGCCGCCGAAAATTGAGATCCGCCCCGCCCGTCCCCATGCCCGCGCTGTCTGGGTGGCTGGACACTGGCAATGGAAGGGGAAGAGGAACGGCCATGTCTGGATTCCGGGGCACTGGAAAGCCAATTAGCTAGACCGGATTAGAAGGCATAAACAAAGAGCAGGCGGGCCGATGTCGGTTGCTGCACTTGCCACATATTTTTCATCTCATGGCTGAAGAGCTTCTCATCATTATTGGATAATTCGGTCGTCTGCGTGATGAGGTAGGCAAGGGGAAGCTGCAATGTCAAGAAGGTCTGGATCGGTCCCCTGCCGAAAGAAAGCCCGACACCGCCCGTCATCCATGTTTCATTTCTATAATTGTTCCGGTGGTGGGTTTGATAGAACTTATACGACATCCCGCCCTCCGGAATTTCTGAGTTGCCGTAGATTTTTTCCTCGTGTGTGAATTTTTTTAAGATGGTGAGTTTTGAAAGGATGGACAGCCGGCGATAGACGCCGATGGAGGACCCGGTTTCGAAGCCTGTTGCGAAGAACCACTCACTCCCCTTCGAATACGATTCCCAGGACGGGCTCCACCCCATATATGGATCCGTCGACCAAAGAACACCCGGTTGCTCGGAATGGCTGACGCTGTTCCAGCGCATTTGTGTGTTCTCCATTCCGGAATGGGTATATTCGAGGAGCAGGCCGAAATCGAGATACCCGCCGCGCAGTTCATAATTTAAAAATGGATTGGCTTCGACGGCGATCTCCTTCTTGCTTTCTTCCCAATCAGGATCGCTTTCCACCAGCTTATTTACCGCGGTTTTTGAGTGGGAGCCGTGTTGAAGGAAAAAAAGTACTCCTCCCTTGGCGCTTCCGTGTTCGCAGAGGGTGACTTTGGAATAAGCCCTGATCAGCCGCTCACCATTACGATCCCGCCACAATTCATCAACATGATAATCGCCTTCGACTTCTGAACCCTCATCATAGCTCCAGCGATAGTTATCTCCTTCTTCAACATGGGAACGGTACCGGATGCCGGTCTTGTAATTTCCCTCATGCTCAAAACTGGCCTGAAGATCAAGCTCGTGTCCCTGATAAACGGTATAATCTGAAAGGTAAAAGGCGTCGGTATTGATATGCGAATAGCCGAATATATGATTACAACCCGTGGTCGCCCATCCCCAGGTAAGATGAGGGGTGTCATAGGTCACGCCGCCACGGGTGAATTTGATATATCCATCCGGCCGTTCCGAAGTCTTTTTTGTGTAGTGGACTTTGAAACCGAATGGATCATTGAAAAGTTCGTTCGCGTAAATCAGCTTCAGGTCATAATCAGCCCTCGCTCCATTCGTTTCCCCTTGAAATGGGACCATATAGTATGACGCGGTTTCGCCTGAACTCTCGCTGGCCCTTCCGACGCCGTCAGAGCGGAGTTCCATATCCATTGTCGTCCTACCGAGTTCCACGAGAAATTTGCCGTAACGTGTCGACGTGAGCCCCCCAACCGTCGTTTGGCGCTGGTAGATGTAAGATGAAACCCGCATCCAGGAATGAACACTTTTCGGATCTCCTTCATAGCCTTGCGGCGGCGCAAATTCCACATTTTGATAATTATTTGTATAAGTTTCTGACGGCCGTTTGGTTATATCCGTAACATCCCCTTGCCACGGGAGGTTTTGAGGATTTGCATAAACGAAAACCCCGCGGTCCGGCCATTTTAGAATGTCATGGGGATAGGCGAAAATTGTTTCATAGGGGTTGCTTCCAACTGTAAAAGAAGGATTTGCGAAGGCGGCGGCGGGCAATAGAAAGAAAATGAATGTCAGGGATTTGTGCATGACCGACCTCATGTTGTGATGAGATTATCTGAAATTCACGGCATATCGAGCGATTCTTCTATTCATCGGTGATGACGGGCAAATCCTGCAGAGGTCAAGGCGGCCGGAATCAGGGCCGTTCCACTTATGGCTCATCTCTCCCATGAAAACGGTTATCGAATTGCGAAAAGGAAGGCAGGACCATTGCAAAACAGCTAACGGTCCGAATTCGTCATGATGACGGCCATTAGATCTCAGAGGGGAAGGCCCTTAAGGATTTTCAGGAGTTCCGCTCTGTCTTTGCACCGGGCCACGCCGAGAATCCCCCGGCTCGTACTGGTAATACCTATCGTTCCCTTGTACGGTATCTCCTTCAATAATATCAAGCGGCCGTCAAGGGTCTCGGCCTTCCACTTGGCGCTGAGCTTCGACCAGACAACCTGATGGTCCTCGCCGGCGCCGGGAACAATGTGGAAATACTGAACCCGCCCTCCGTCCGGGTATTTGTATAAGGCGTGCAGACAATTCCGAAGCTCTCGGAGTCCCAGGAAGCTCTCCCGGGTATATTCGATCGACCCCGCTATCCGCCCCTGTGCCGGCAGCCGATTGAACTCCTGAGGAAGCTCGTCGGTGCCGGGAAGGGCCGCGGCGATCTTTCTGAGAAGGTCAAGGCCGGCGGCGGGCGGCATCTCCCCTCCCGAGGCTTCGACTTTTACATAGGTCCGGTCTTTGAACATCAGCCATTGATACGGCGGCGAAGCCGCCCCCTCGGCGCCGATCTTGATCGTTTCGGCGCTGCCGGATCGCTCCAATCGATAGATGCCGAAAGCGTTCAAACAGCTTCCCATATTGTACAATTCGACCGTCGCCGAGACTCCGCCTTGGGAGAGCTCGGCCGTGTCAAGTTCTTGAAATCCGTAGGCTAGAAATTGATCCGCGGCTCCATCGATGACTTCCCAAAGATTCCCGGGGCCGAAATTTTCAGAGTCTCCGGAGGGAATCCAGCCGGCAATCGATGGAAATTCCGCCGCAACGGGAGCGGCGGAGATTCCTATCAGCATGATGAGGAGGATGGTAAACCGCATCGTTTACCCCTTTCCCTATGCTTTATGCAAGTTTCAAGAGTGAATGCGCCTTCATCATCTGAAGCGGGACATTGACACCGTGCGGGCATGCATTTTTGCAGGGCGCCGCGCAATCGGCGCAACGCTCGGCGTCACAGCCCTCCAGCTTTGCATACTTCTTCATGGCCAGTTTCTCGCGATGCTGCCGGGCGAAGTAGTATGAATAGCGCATAATCGTGCTCACCGGAACCTGGTGCGGGCACGCGGAAAGACAGGTCGCGCAGGCATGCCGGCAATACTGATCGCCGAAGGCCGCCGCATAATCCTCCAGAAACTCCCGGTCCGCCTGCGCCAGTTCCGTTCCCGTCACAGGGAGAACATCATCGATCGATTCGAAGTCAGGCATCGACACGGTGACGGTATGCATCTCCGGATTCGAGAGGATCCACTGAATCGATTTGGCCCGAAGTTCCTCGTTGGTCTTGATCCCGTACTTTGCGGCGAACGGCTTGATCCTTGCGGTCGTCTCAGCCTGGCCTTCGAGCCATTGGATAATCCGCTGGATTGAAACGGATCGTTCGACACCCCTGGCCTCCATCCTTTCGATATACTCAAGATAATCGCCGGTGGGATTCTCCGGATCAAAAGGATCAAGCTCCAGATAGCCGGGCATTGATTTCATCGCCGTGGTTCCCACGTCATTCTTTTTGCAGCAGGCGAGAACCCTATCGCCCTCCTCACTGTTTAGGAAGTTGTAGGCCAAAAGCATCAGATCGAATCGCCCATCCTCCGCGGCGGCGCATAGAACCTGTTCCATACTGTTTTGGTCTTCCCGGTACGGGCCATGCGAAGAAATTCCGACAAACCGGATTTTCCCATCCGCCTTCAGCCGTGCTGTCGCTTTGTGGAAAGCTTTATGCGGGATCAGCGACACATTAGCGACGGAGTGCAGACAAAAAGCATCAGCATAGCCGGTCTTCAGCCGATCCAGGCACTGCCCGAATCGCTGCAGGATCTCCGCTTCGTCAGTATCAGGTTCAACCGCCACCTTTGTCGTGATAAAGATCTTTTTGCGGTTCATGAATTCCATGGCCCCGCCGATCTTCATCTCCGAATCTCCGTTCCCATACGATTCAGCGACATCAAAATAGTTTATCCCTTTGTCATAGGCATACCGCACAACCTCGGGCTCAGAGAGGCTGCCGCAACCGAGGCTGATGTCGGAAACCATGAAACCGGTCCGGCCGAGTTTCCGGTATCGTTGGATTCCATCCTTCTTGGCGCCGGGCGCCGCATCCTCCCAATCAAAAGCTTTGGATCCGATGGGCGAAAGAAGCAGCCCCCCTCCCGCGGCCAGCGCGCCCCCGGTCTTTAAGAATGAACGGCGTGAGAAAAGATCGCCGCGATCGGCCTTTCCAGTTCTACTTTTCGTCATCACCTCTCCTCCCCATCATAACCCCGTTAAGAACCCGCTAATAATCCCGCTCCTGAAAGATAACATGAACCATCCTCCGCGTCAGGAATTCTTCGGGTAGGAACCGGACGGCATGCTATAAATCCCAAAGGGGTTATTAAGAGGGTCATTGAAGGAGTCAATGTATGAAGAAGATCCACCGGCCCGTCGTCGGCATTATGGGCGGATCGACCTGCTCAAAGGAGCTTTACAATGACACGCGCCTCATGGCCGGAAAATTGGCGGCGAGGGGCGTTGTTATCCTTTGCGGCGGAGGTTCCGGCATTATGGAAGCGGCCGCGCGCGGCGCCTCCGAGTCGGGTGGATTGACCCTCGGCATCCTGCCGGGAAGCAGCGCCGGCCAAACCCCTCCCAACCGCTGGATTCAGATCCCCATCTACACCGGTCTCTCGGATGCCCGCAATGCGGTGAATGTGCGTTCTTCCCAGGCAATTCTGGCTGTCGGGGGATCCTATGGCACCCTCTCCGAAATCGCTCTGGCGCTTAAGATCGGGAAACCGGTTGTGACCTACAAAACCTGGGATCTGCCCCCGCCGCCGACCGGCGATCGCGGGCCGCTCCATGCCGCCGGAAATCCAGATGAGGCCGTGCGCCTTCTGTTGGATCTGGTTGAAATGGAATGAATTTATCGGGCAACATCCGCGTAGTCCCCTCGTATGGATTACTAATCGTCGGCAAACCACCGGATTCGGGGAGAACCCTGCATGAACACCGTTGAGATTCAAAATGTTACAAAAACCTTCGGCCATCATATCGCCGTCAATGATCTATCGCTCAATGTCCCCCAGGGCTGCATCTATGGCTTCATAGGCCCCAACGGATCGGGAAAGACGACGACACTGCGTATGATCATGAACATTTTCTATCCCGACGGCGGTTCCATCCGCATCTTTGATAAGTCCGGACAACCGGTCTTGCCCGATAGTATCGGTTATTTGCCTGAAGAGCGGGGGCTTTATAAAAAAATGAAGGTTCGTGAAGTTCTTCAGTTTTATGGAGAGCTGAAGAGCGGCCGGAATGTCGACAAGGAAATCGATCACTGGCTGAAAAAGCTCGACCTTGCTGATTGGGCCCAGAAAAAGGTGGAAACCCTCAGCAAAGGGATGGCGCAAAAGGTTCAGTTTATTTCCACCGTCGTTTCAAAACCCGAGATCGTTATCCTCGATGAGCCTTTCACCGGGCTTGATCCCGTGAATACCGAGGTGATCAGAAAGTCTCTCCTTGAGCTTCGGAACGGGGGAATGACGATCATCCTCAGTACGCATGACATGGGTACCGCGGAAACGATGTGTGATTACATCTTCATGATTTTCAAGGGCAGGAAGGTTCTCGACGGAACCCTCTCATCGATACAGGCATCCTACGGCCATGACACCGTTCGCATTCGATCGGAGGGGGGCGCCTCCGTTCTCGAGGGCATTCCCGGTGTCGAAAGAATTCAGGATTTCGGAAAGATGCAGGAACTCCGCATGGCAAAGGAAACAGATCCCCAGAAAGTTCTGGCTGAAATCATCGCACGAACCCGAGTGGACAGGTTCGAAGTCGCCAGGCCCTCGCTCCACGACATCTTCATTCGAATAGCCGGGCCTGAGGCCAAGGAGGTGTCCCATGCATAAGATCCTCCGAATCGCCAAGCGGGAATACAAAGCCGCCGTTCGAACCAAGGGTTTCATTATCGGTCTCGTCCTCGCGCCGGTTCTCATGGGAGGAAGCGGCATCGCGATGGTTCTTTTCGAGAAGCATGTCGATACAACTGATAAAAAGATCGTTGTCATTGATCACTCAGGCCTGGTGGCGCCGGTCCTTGAACAGGCGGCGAAGAATAGAAACGAAAACGAAATCCATGACAAAATCACCGGGAAGAAAATCAAACCGGCTTTCATTGTCGAGATTGAAGATCCGCAAGAAAATGATCTCAATGCGCAGCGCTTGGCCTTGTCGAAAAGGGTCCGGAGCAAGGAGATTCACGCCTTTCTCGAAATCAATGAGAATGTGCTCCATCCCGATACCAGTCACGCCGCCCGCATCGCCTATTATGCCGAGAACGCCTCAATGGATGAACTGAGGGGCTGGTTTGGATGGCCGATCAACAACTATCTCCGCCGACAACGCCTTGAATCGGCCGGCGTCAATCCTGACGCGGTTCGGAACCTCTTTGACTGGATCGATATCGAGGGGATGGGACTGGTCTCCACCGATGAGGAAACCGGCGAAATCATAGAAGCCCGCCGGAGCAGCGAGGGTGAGGCTCTGCTGATCCCGCTCGTCTTCGGGATGATGATGTTCATGATGATCATGATGGGGGCCATGCCGCTCCTCAGCGCCGTTATGGAGGAAAAGAATCAGAGGATCGCCGAAGTCATGCTTGGTTCTGTCAAACCCTCTGAATTTATGGCCGGTAAAGTGATCGGCGGTGTCGGCGTTTCCCTTACGGCTTCTTTGGTTTATATCGTGATCGGGTCTTTGAGCACCAGCCGGATGGGTTTGACGGAGCTCGTTCCCTACCATCTTATCCCCTGGTTTCTGAGTTATATGTTGCTGGCTATTATTCTCTTCGGCTCTCTGAATGCGGCCCTCGGATCGGCTTGCAATGACCAGAAGGACGCCCAACAGCTTTCCTTCCCGGCGATGATCCCGGCGATGATCCCCATGTTCGTATTGATACCGGTTATCCGGGAACCCCTCGGCACCCTGGCGACGGCGATGTCCTTGATACCGTTTTGGACGCCGGTGGTCATGTTGCTGAGGTTAGGGACCCCGGTCGAAATCCCGGCTTGGCAGCCCTGGGTTGGTCTGGCGGGGATGATTCTCTTCACCATGTTCGGCGTCTGGGCCGGGGGCCGGATTTTCCGGATCGGGATCCTGATGCAGGGCAGACCGCCGCGACTGGCGGATCTGGTCCGCTGGGCCATCCGCGGTTAAAATCATTTTATTTCGGGGGAACCTAGAAGGCGAAGGGTATCAAGACGGTTGCCGGAGCGACTACCGCCCTCCGCGCATCTTCTCATAGATCATGTTCAGGGCATTCCCCGCCGGCTTGGAGAACCGTCCCTTCGGATCGGCATTGAGGTAGGTTTCAAACTCCTGCGCCGCCGCCTGCAGCTGCCCCCGGGAATGGTAGAGTGTTCCCGCCACAAAATGGATGGCGGGGAACTTGGGATCGAGCCGGCGGGCGCGATCCAGAAACCGTTCCGCATCATCCGGGCGGCCCAGAGCAAGACTTAGAAGCGCCAGATCACTCTCGACAAAGACCATCGGCCACCAGTAATCCCGCGCGATACTGAGTTCACGCAGCGCCTCCTGCCCAAGCCTTTGACCGCGGTACTGATCGGCCAGAACAAAATGCCGGGTTCCAAAATCGTATAACCTTCCTTCGGGTTCCAGAGGGATCGATTTAAAGACCTCCTGCTCAGTAGGATTCATATATGACACCAGCATCTCGATGCGCTTTTGTATAAACTCGCGGGTTTCGGCGTTGTCATAACATTCCGTAAACGGCCATTTGGCCAGCTTGTATTTTTCGGTGAGATCCAATCCGGCGGCGACATCGAGGTTTGACATTCCAACGCGCCCGAGATATTCCCTGGGGGGTCTGAGCCGGGACATGTCCCACGCTCCGAATGTGGGAGCGATCTCGCTGGTTGAAAGCATCCGGGCCATCTCTTGAGCCATCCAGGCATGCCCGATCGGATATGGGTGGACATGTTCTGTAAAAAACTCCCGCCCGGGTCCCCCGGGATAGTCTTTATAGAGCTGCCGCTCGATATCAAGAAAGACCAGCCGGTGTTTCCCTTTTGTATCCCAATGACTCGCTATATCGCGCAGGATTTCATTCTGTTCGCTGCAAGCTCGAAAATGCACCACATCCAAATCCCGGGCATGAACATAGGCCTGAAATGCGGCCAGGGAATCACCGGCCGCCTCATAGCATCTCCCAAGCCGGAATTGAACTTCGGCGTATTCAGGATCGATATCGCTGCACGCCTCGAGAAGACAAACGGCTTCACTCCAATTTCCGGCTTCCATCTCACGAAGTCCGCGGGGGTAAATATCTTCAAATGTCTCAAGTTTCTCAGCAGCCAGATCATCCGGATGTTTCGAGCCCATCGGGGATTGACCGCGAACATTGCTGATCAGGGTGCAGAGGATGACATCGACCCCTTTCCCGCGGGCTGATTCGAGCATTTCCAGGATGTTCTCGCGATAAAAACGCATCATTCGATCGTGTTTTGTAGTGCCGGCTTGAACAAAACGGTCGCGCATGGTCCACATCCCAAAACCCTCTTGGGTGGGATCGTCAGGCTTGCCGCCGCCGCTGATTTTGTACAAGATATCGCGCACCAACATCGATAGACGGAGATTGCGGAACTTCAGCCAGGCCTTGGCCATATTCCGGCTCGAGAAGGAGCGCTGCACCGGGCTGTCGATCCCATCCGCCCCATAAGCCTCGTTATGACCGCAATAGATCAGAATAGCATCGGGATCATATTTCAATGCGTCTTTGTGAATCTGCAAAACATCTAGACTTGAGATGGCAATGACACCGCAATTGGCGATCTCATAGGTCCTATTTGGAGCGATATCTCGAAGAATTTGGCCCAGCAGATTCGGAAAAGCCGATTGCGTCCCGAAAGGATCACCCAGCGTCGTGGAAGCGCCGGTTGCAAGAATGCGGATCGTATTGGGTTTCTTTACGACCGGGAACCTTTCGTAAAAACCCGGTTTGACGGCCCACTTTGGAAAGAAGAGCTCGCTGATATCACGATTGATATAATAATATTCCTCGTCAAATGGCTTTTCTTTCAGAAACAACGCGCGCGGCGGACCGTAATGTATAACACCCAGCACCAGCTCAACAGCGCCCAACAGCAGAAAGCTGAGGACAATCCCCATCACAATCAGCAACAGCTTGGCGAGACCCGATGTTCGAACAGGGATCTTCTCCGCCTTTTCCTCAGGGCTCATACAATTAGTCCCCACCCCATCTCCGGCAGATCCGACAATCTTAACATGAACTCATACAATCAATACCATGGACCATAGGGATGAGCAAGGGGGGATGGTCCCATCCCCGGCATGGGTTTCGTTTCCCCGCCGGCCCGCAGGCTCATGACAATCGAACGAGTCAGCAGCTAAACATGATTCCGCAGCATCAGCTCTTTTGGATGGGGTTCCAGGTAGGTCTGTCCTTGAAGATAGGTCACATTTTGGACCCGTACATGATGCCGGACCAAAGTGACCGGTACGAGAAGCGGCGTCAGTCCGGCGCGATAATCTTCAAAAACAGATCTGAGTTCCGCTTTGTCTTCCGTCGAAAGTGTCCTCTTAAAATAGCCCGCCATATGTTGAAGGACATTATGGTGGCGACCCTTGGTCGCCTTCTTCTCGAGGGCCTTCATAAAAGTTGTTTGGTAACCCTCCAGCACCTCCCGCCGCGGGAGGCTTTTCGCCCCGGCGACAAGGGCGCCGAGTTTTCTGTAGCTCTCGGGGTCATGGGCCATGAGAAGCAGCTTCTCCGCTGTATGAAAACGGACGAGGTCGCCGATGCTCCACTGCCCCTCAAACAAGGTCATCATCCTTCGGTAGGCAAAGATGCGCTCGACAAAATTCTCGCGCAGCGGAGCATCGCGCAGCCGCCCCTCTTCCTCGATCGGCAGCAGCGGGAAAGCTTCAAGCAGAGCCTCGGCAAAAAAGCCCACGCCGTTTTTCGACGGCCTGCCGTTTGGATCGTAGAGCTTAACCCGCTCCATCCCGCAAGTCGGCGAGTCCTTTTTTAGGATATATCCCAAAAGGCTGTGTTTCTTCAGCTCTTTAACTTTCTCCTTTGCGTATTTCCGCATCTTGATCGTGTGATCCAATCCACTTTTCGGAGCCAGAAATCGAATCTCATTCCCATCGCGGACCAAGCGCAAGGATTCTCTCGGCGTTCCCAATCCGATATCGACCTCCGGGCAAATGGGAAGGAATTGCACGAAGGGTCCCAGGATATCCGTTATATAGCGATCATGTTTGTGCCCGCCGTCGAAGCGGACCTTTTCCCCCAGCAGGCAGGATGAAATCCCGATCAGGATTTCACCACCAGGTCCGCTTGAGACATTATTATCCCTGGTTTCCTTATTCATTCTTTCAGCCTTTGCTTCTGCGCTTCTTTAACAATCCCCCTCAGCATGCCTCTAAAGACAAGCTGATGCACTGGATAGAGGGAATACCAATATAGCAAGCCGGCCAATCCCACGGGATCAAAGAGGGCCGTTTGCCGGATCCGGCTGCCATGCGGGACCGGCTCCACCTCGAATTGCAGCCAAGCTCTGCCGGGAACCTTCATCTCCGCCGCCAGCCTCAGGAGGCGAGGAGGATCGCACGCTTCCACCCTCCAGAAATCCACCGTGTCACCGGGGATGAGATCCCTGCTGTCCCTCCGGCCCCGTCGAATGCCGACGCCCCCGGCGAGAAGATCCAAAAATCCGCGGATCCGCCAAAGCCAGTCGGCGGCATACCAGCCACGATCTCCCCCGATACACATGATCGGTTCGAACGCCGCATGCGGTTTCACATTAACGTCATAAGATCTTGAATCAATAAGACGATTGCCGAATTTCATTGCGCCGGCTTTTATTTCCTCTCCCTTGGAGGAGAAGGCGTCAGACCAGCGCGTCAGGGCAAAACGATGATCTTCATTGTGCAATGCCCGCTCAAGAGAAACTCTCAAATTTTTCGGGCGGATGGGAAAAACCTCGAGTGCGTCGGGATTTCTAACGACGGTCTCATTGCGGAGGCTGTCCACCAGTTTGCGGCCGATCCGCGCGTACAATGGCGTCACCAGACCCAGCCAGAGGCCGCTGAGTCGGGGTGTGAGGACAGGAACGGGTATAATCCAGCGGCGCAAACCCCGCAACGACGCATATTCACGGATAATATCCGCGTAGGTCGCGCGCTCGGGACCGCCGATTTCAAAAATCCGGCTTTCTTTGAGTTCTATTTCGCAAGCCTGGATGAGGTAGTCAAGGACATCCTCGATTCCGATCGGCTGGGCTTTTTGTAAAACCCATCGCGGCGTCGTCATCAGAGGAAGCCGTTCGGTCAGCGCCCGAATCATTTCGAAAGAGAGGCTTCCTGAACCAATGATGATCGATGCTCTAAATTCAATCGTAGGAACCCCTGAACATCGAAGGATTTCGCCCACTTCCTGCCGGCTGGCGAGATGATGAGACAAAGCACCGGGTTCACCCAATCCGCCAAGATAGACAATCCGCTTGATCCCGGCATCTGCCGCGGCTTCAGCGAAGTTCTCCGCCCCCCGGCGATCATTCTCTTCAAATCCCCCAGCCGAACCCATCGAGTGGATAAGATAATAGGCGGTATCGATACCCTGGAGTGCGCTCTCCAGGGAATCGGCTTCGAGAACATCCCCACCGATGACTTCCGTCTTCGGACCGGCGCGATGGCGCAGAAATTCCGGGCGCCGGGCGAGACAGCGCACCATCATCCCTCGCTCTTCAAACATATGCAGAAGGCGTCCACCGATATATCCGGTGGCGCCGGTAAGAAGGACCTTCTTCTCTCCAGCTGCTGCCGTCATCCCGAGCTTCCCCCTGGGGATCGATTATATTGAGCGCATTGGGGATAACATCTTTCTCAGAGTTCTTCTGCTGAGGATACCTATTGGGGCCTCCCGGGCAAAGAAAATACTAACTTCAAGAATGACAACAAGTTGACGCCCTACATAGAAACCACTTCGCATCATTCGGGATTTCTGTCACAATACGCTCCGTGAAGGGTCCCCCCGGGGTGGGGCCGCTGGGTGAGGCGCAATTCAAGAGTAGGGGGTTTTATGAGGGGACTGTCCCGGTTACTTCCCATTGCCGTATTTTTAACACTCCTTCCCTCCATCGCACATGCCGGTGTCTTCAATTCGGAACGCATCAACGCCCTTGTCGTCTTTGTTGTTTTCTGCGTCTTTGTCCTCTCCTTCATTCAGCTCGCCAAGTCGGGCCGCACTCTTTTTATCCGGCGGATCTCGGGCCTAAACGCCATTGACGAAGCGGTCGGCCGCGCGACCGAGCTCGGCAAGAAGGTCCTCTACATACCCGGGATCATGTCCATCGATGAGAACCAGACCATCGCCAGTCTCGCCGTTCTGCGGCATGTCGCCAAGATAACAGCCCGCAATGCCACCGAGCTGGATGTTCCCAATAAAGATCCGCTGACGTTCGCCGCCGCCCGTGAAACGGTGCGGGAGGCCTATATGGAAGAGGGCCGGCCGGATCTCTTTCGCGAGGACATGGTCAATTACGTCACCTATGACCAATTCGCCTACACAGCAAGTGTTTCGGGGAAGATGGTCCGCGAAAGGCCTGCCACCAACTTCCTGATCGGCGCCTTCTACGCCGAGTCGCTTCTCCTGGCGGAGACGGGCCAGGCGTCCGGAGCCATGCAGATCGCCGGAACCGCCGAGGTCGCCCAGCTCCCCTTCTTTGTCGTCACCTGTGATTACACATTGATTGGCGAGGAGCTTTACGCCGCCGGCGCCTATCTCTCCCGTGATCCGGCCCAGCTGGGATCGATCAAAGGACAAGATTATACAAAAGCATGTCTCATTTTGGCCATCGTCATCGGTACTATTTTGGCTTCTTTTGGTAACCGGTGGCTCTCGGAGTTTTTCTCTTTCGGATAATCGCACGATCATTGTTGGGCCCCGGCCAAACAGGAAGATCGCACCAGCCGGGGAAAATAATAATATGTTTCGGCTGAAGGAGGTTTAGCCGATGTTCTGGAAGCTGCACTTGCCACTCATTCTGGTCTTCGTCGTGGGATTGGTTCCCATCGTGACCTTCTTTCTTTCGGATGACGTCCCCGGCGTAGCCTTTACAAGAGATAAGGTAGAAGGCTGGATGATTATCATCGCCGGATTCGCCTTGCTGCTCGGTGTCATCAACGTGATCCAGGGCAGCGTCCGGAAGATCGAACGGCGTCAGAAGGGATGGCCTTTTGCCGCATCCCTCTTGACCGGCCTGCTTGTCACCGGAGCTTTCGGCCTCCTCTCGGCTTTCAATGTCGGCCCCTTCCAGGGAATCGGCCGGGCGCCCGACGGCAGTTCAACGCCTTTCTATTGGGTGACCATCAACTTTTTCAATCCGCTTCAGGCGGCGATGTTCAGCCTTCTCGCTTTCTATATCGCTTCGGCCGCCTTCCGCGCCTTCCGCGTTCGGAATGTT
This sequence comes from Candidatus Eisenbacteria bacterium, assembly GCA_018831195.1. Classification (NCBI taxonomy): domain Bacteria; phylum Candidatus Eiseniibacteriota; species Candidatus Eiseniibacteriota bacterium. Next base: position 24,564 of record JAHJDP010000022.1, read on the forward strand.
GAGGCCTCGATTCTACTCATCGCCGCGATGATCGTTATGCTGGGACGGATTCCCTTTGGCGAGTCCATGTTCGCCTGGATTCCCGGCGGTGAGCGATGGCTGCCCAGTCTGACAGAGTGGATTATGAACACACCCAACACCGCGGCGCAGAGAGGGATTATTATCGGAGCCGCGCTGGGCGCTGCATCCCTATCTTTAAGGGTGATACTGGGGATCGAGCGCTCTTATCTCGGACAGTCTCAGGATTAGTCGGGAATCAGATGTAACCTGCGCCGCGGCGCTGGGGAGGAATGAAGGGTGAATCTGGACAAATTGACACGTGTTGACCGCCGGATCGTCTTTTTATTGATCTTTATCGGGACCTTTCTCCCTATCGTCTTCACGATCGGCCTGCCGGTCAGTATAACGCCACCCGTTCGGGATCTTTACGACAAGATGGAGAGTCTGAACGAGGGTGACATGATCATGCTCTCCTTTGACTATGGCCCGACAACGGCGCCGGAAAACGCTCCCATGGTTGATGCGGTGCTGCGTCACGCTTTTCTGAAGCGTCTCAAGGTCGTTATTATCGCCCTCTTCCCCATCGGCAGTGTGACGATGGCGGAGCAGGAAGTCTCAAAGGTGGCGGGGGAGTATGAGGCCACCCATATCTATGGCGTTGATTTCGTCAATCTGGGATATAAAGACGGCGGCCAGGCGGTGATGAAGCAGATGGGTGTGAACATCCAGGGTGTTTTCCCGACCGATGTCAGCGGCACCCCCTTTGATGAGATTCCTATGTTCGAGCCCTACCGGACCTCGGGCGACAGCGTCCTCTCCTACACCGACATGAAACTGGTCATCTCCGTCGCCACGGGGATTATCGGTGAATGGTGGGCCAATCTGGTGAACGCACAGTTCGGGATTCCGGTCGCCGTCGGTTGTACGGCGGTTTCAGCGCCCAAGTATTACGCTTACTACAAGGCGGGCCAGATGATCGGTCTCCTTGGAGGACTCAAGGGCGGGTCGGAATATGAAAAACTCCTCATTGATGGTTATGGAGATAGATATCCGAAGATGAGGGCCATCTACAACGACCCGAAAGTCTACTCAGCTATCAAAGGGATGGATGTTCAAACGATCGATCATATGATCATCATCATCTTCATCCTCTTTGGAAATATCATTTATTTCCTCATGAAGAGGCAGGAAAAGAAGTTAGCACAGACCGGGATGTAGGAAAAAAGCGAACGGGAGGACGAAGCGCATGACTTCGGGCGATCTCATCGGAACATGGATCGGTGCCATATTAACCCTGTTTATCTTTAGTTTCTTATACAAAGATAATCCCTTCTTCCGCTTTGCCGAATCCCTTTTCGCCGGCATCAGTCTCGGTTACTATATCGGGATCGTCTCGGTTCAGACATTGAAGCCGAATCTCGTTATTCCTCTATTCACCGACTTCACCGGGAATTGGCACCTCGTCATTCCTTTGCTCCTCGGCATTGCTCTCTACACGCGTTACATCGGAAAGATCGCCTGGATTGCGCGGATACCCCTTTCGGTTTATGTCGGGTATTACGTGGGAATCAATATGGTTCAAAAACTCCAGGGCGAGGTGGTTCCCCAAATCGGAAGCACGATGATGCAATTGATCCCGGGTAACGGTGTCGGAGTGACCGCAGCTCTCAACAATGTTGTTATTTTCGCCGGTGTTCTTTCCGTCTTGATCTATTTCTTCTTTTCGATGGAACACAAGGGGCTCGTCGGCGGGGTATCCCGTCTCGGGATTTGGTTCCTGATGCTCGGTTTCGGCGCCGCTTTCGGCTACACGGTGATGGGCCGGATCTCCCTGCTCATCGGCCGCATCTATTACCTTTGGAGCGATTGGATCCTGGGCACCATCGCCACTTTAGGAGGCGGGAGTTAAGAGATTTCCCCCTCCCTTCCTGCCAAGGAAGAATAAAACCACAGCGAGGATCGCCGCAGCAGCGAGCAGCAATGCTTGAACTTTCCACGCCAGAATGCCGCTTGTCACAAGACCCATTACCGAACCCGCCACAGCAATAAAAATCGCGCCGGTCACATAGGCCAAAGGATTGTCTCTCATCAGCCAATGTATAATAAAGATCATCCCGGTCACTGTGACAATAAGGGGAATCAATCCCACGAGAAACTCAGAACCGGTCCGGGCGGAAAGCGGTACGAGGGCGAGGATGGACAATCCCAGCACCACCGGCTTGATCCATTTAAAACGCAGCGGGTGCCGCAGTAAGAATCCGACCAGGGAAAGCACCACGATAACAATGAGGCCCTTCTGAAGGCTCAAGAAGAGGGCGGTGATCAAAGGAAGATAACCTCCGGAACCGTCGGGGAGTTGCGCGCCTCCGGGAAGGGTCCCGGCGGGCCACACAAAAGCCAAAAGATTCTCCAAGCCTTTCACAATGAAAAGCAGGCCGATGAGGGCGGCTGTGCTCCACAGCGCCTCACCCCGCAGTGATATCCGGCTGACGCGGTGCATCGCATCCCAGAACCGCGGGAAGACGGTTTGTAAAAAGGCAAATGTCATGACGGCCAGGAGACCGACGACGACCGACCAGAGAATCATCCCGGTTCCCACCGAAATGAGAAAGATATTCCAGGGAATAGAGGTCGTATAGCGTTCCATGGCGACGGAGAAGAGATTGGCGCCGTTCAAGAGGCTCAGGATCGCGAAGACCGTCCCGAAAAGAAAGGCCGGACGCCATCGCACTATCCCGGTCCGGTGGCCGGTTAATAGAATCCAGATGATAAGTCCGAGCCCGGCGCCCATCGTGAAGATCATCAGACCGATCCTCAACGGACGGATGAGCGTCGTCTTCTGCCGTTCGCGCAACCAGGATTCCGGGATCTTCAATTCAACACGTTGAAGATCGATCACACCGCCTTGAAGGCCGACGACCCGCCGCAGGCGCCCCTCACCCAATGCGGGGAATAGACCCGGCAGGCTCTGGAAGATAACCGTATGATCTTTCCGGCCCGGCCTCGCTTCCTCCTGCACCTCCGCTATTTCCCATTGGGAAAGATCGATGCTTAAACGATCGGCGCGTGCAAGACTCGATTGTGAAAGATCCGGCCCGCCGTTCATCAGCGCAGCGCGGGCCCGCGCCGAAGCCTCCTCACGGGAGATGGAATCGCCGGGAGCCGATTCGGCCAGGGTATGGCGAAAGAAAAAGGTTTCGCCCGTTCGGGCGTCGATGCCGATAACCCATTCTTCTTCCCTCAATTCCTGAAAGAGCCGGACACGCCACGCCACGGGGTGCAGATATTGATCCAGGAACGCCGCCGCCCCTTCGGAACCGAGTGACTTGACAAGATAAAGGCGGTCATAGTTGCCCAACACGTCTTCTAATGAGATGGCGATTCTGAAGCTGTCGGGTGATACGGCCCGGGACTGAAGGAAGGCCTCCGCGGCTTCCAACGCCGCCGTCCGCGGGATGGCGACCTTATCAGCATCCGTCACTGTTGCGGCGGGCACAGCCAGCAGCATCAACCCGGCGATCAGGATAGCGGCCGCGCGGATCCAAGTGGACCGGGGAAGGGGCCGGCGTTCAAAGGGAATGATCGGCGCCCCCTGCTCGGCGGGCGGCGGCGGCGCCGTGCCGATGGTTCGATTCAGCAAGGGTTCCGGATCGTTAAACCGGCCTTTCACTATATAGGCGACAAACGCATACAGAATCGGAAGAAGAAACAGGCCCCCCACAATGGCGGCGGAAACGACATAATAGGTATTCCCGGATTTGAACAGGAGATATCCGGTATATAAGGCGTCCACCGTATAGTGCCAGATCAAGGGGGCGAGGATATTCACCTTCACCATGACGATGCCGATGATAATCCCCGCCAATCCGACTTCCAGTCCGCGAATGTAAAAGGGCTGGTTGGGATAGTTGGAATGCGCAAATCCCCAGATTGCCGCCGGGATCAGGATCGCCAGAAAACGGCGGCGGAGCAGCCGGTGAAAGAACGGGATCGAGAACATGCGGGCGATAAACTCCTCGGACACCGCGGGCAAAAACCCACCGACGAGCAGAAAAGCCCAGGGGATAGCCGTATTGAGAAGGTTGTCATAGGGAATCTCTGCGGGCGACCAGGCGCCGAAATGATCCGCCACCTTGTAAAAGATCATCTGATAGGCGAAGAAAAAACTGGTCAGGGTGAGACCCAGCACGGATGTGAGGAGAAAACGCCGCGTGCGGAAAATCTTTCCCGACAAGATCCCCTGCAAAGCGAGCTTTCCGGGATAATGCTCCCGATAGAGGGGCTCCGCCGAGGCGGTCAGCAAAAAGATAAAGATGCCGACACCCACGGCCGCCAGAAGAATGCCGCCGAGGCGCTGAACCATGAAGGCTTCGTAGGCTTCCGTCGTTTGATAACCGAAAAAGCTATTGGGAAGATTGTTCAATCCGCCGAGGAGCATGAAGATCAGCCCCAGGGAACCCAGCAAAACAGCGGGACGCCAGCGCACATCACCCCTGCGGACGCGAACAATGAGAACGGCCAGCATGAGCAGCATTGTGAGAATGTAAAAGCCGGAGGCGACGCCGCCGGTGCTCGTATTCAGGGACCGGAGTTTGGCATAAGAACGGGTCCAGCTCTCGGGAATTTTCAGATAGAGCCGGTAACCCCCGACTTGATCGCCTTGTACAATCACTTCATGCCGCAGTTTGCCTTCCGCCGCGTCCCAATCACCGACCTCCCAGGTAAAAAGATGATCCGTCCGGTTAGGCCGCTTCGTTATTCCGGCTTCCAGGAAGACAAGCTCGCCTGGATCCACTCCGATCTGCTGCGCCAGGAAAACCTCAGCGATCGGCCGGGCTTCGGCCTCTGAAAGATTCGGACCCGAGGCGTCCTCATCCAAGAGATGCAGGTATCGTGAGATTTCCCCGGTTGTCGCAACCTCTACGCGAAACTCTTCCTTATGAAGCGGTTGATACCACCGGTGCGCCCAGCGCCATATCCGAAGATCTTGCGTAAAGATCGAATCGGCAATATCGAGCCCCACCGTCCGCTCCAAAAATACCTTGGCCGCGTCGTCATAGACAAAACGTGAAGCATGATAATGCGAATCAAGATCGATATCGAGATTTTTTAGAAAGGCCCGGGCTTCGCCTTCAGAGGAACGCCGATCCAGTTTGAATTCAATGGATGCTTCTGGAACAACTTGGGGATAATAGTAAAAGCCGGCGCCCAGAGTGATAACGGAAACAAGAAGACAAATTAGAAGATAGAAACCGCCGCGGCGGCCCAGTCGTTCTTCATTCCCTCCCACGCTCGATCTCCTCTGCCCGCTGATGATCAAGCCGGATGATCAAGCTTGATAGTCAAGCCTGGTGATCAAGCCTGCCGATCATTCCTGCGGACTTGCTTTCCCGAAAAGCTCCCGCTCCGCCAATTCACAGATGATATGCCCGGCCAGAATATGGCCTTCTTGAACTCGCGGGGTCTCATCCGTCGCCACAATGAGGCATTCATCGACCAGATCCTTAAGCTCGCCGCCGGTCTGTCCGGTGAATCCGAGGGTGATGATCCCCATGCTTTTCGCCGTCTTCACCGCTTCGATCACATTCGGCGAGTTCCCGCTGGTCGAGATCGCCACCGCCACATCACCCGCCGAACCGATCCCTTCGATTTGCCGTGAAAAAACCTTCTGAAATCCAAAATCGTTGCCAATCGCCGTGAGACTCGATGTGTTCACGCTCAAGGCGAGCGCGGGAAGAGAAGGTCTATCGAGATAAAAACGGCCGGCAAGTTCGCACGCCAGATGCTGCGCATCGGCGGCCGATCCGCCGTTGCCGAAGAATAGAACCTTGTTCCCCTTCCTGAGCCCATCCGCCACAATCTCGGACATCCGTTTAATTATGTCCGCATCCTTGAGGAGGGATTCTTGCACTTTTCTCGCCTGATTGAACCGGGCCTCAACATCAGATTTTTGAATCATTCCCCTCTCCCCTGTCAGCGGTGACGGCTTCCGGTCGTACCCCTCGCCCCAGATCCTCTACGGCGGCGGCCATCCGGGCCCAGGTAAACCGGCTCTTCTCGCTGCGGACGGCGTTTCGCATCGGCGTTTCCAATCCTTCTTGCAGATAGCGGCAGACGGCGTCGGCGACGGCCGCCGGATCCTCGGGCGGCACCAGAAATCCGGTTTCGCCATGACGGATCATTTCTCCCAAACCACCGACATCGGTGGCGATCACCGGACATTCCAATTGAAAAGCAACTTGTACAATACCAGACTGTGTCGCTGAACGATAGGGCAGGACAACGACACGGGAGGCTGAAACATAGAGCCCCACATCTTCATTCGGGACATACCCGTCGACCAGAAAAACATCCTTCTGAAGACCCAGCTCCGAAACCAGCTCAAAGGTCTCCTTGCGCCCCGCGTAAAATTCACCGCCGACGATCAATCCGGCCCCCGTCTCTTTGATGATGCGCGGCATGGCGCGCAGGAGGATATCCAAGCCCTTGTAAGGACGGATAATTCCAAAGAAGAGGATCAACGGACGGTCTTCACCGGCCAATTCAATCCCGCGCTCGGCCAGACGACGCAGCGCTTCCTCACGGGGAAGCGGCCGGCCGAAATGTTCATAGACCGGATGGGGCACCAAGGCGGCGGGGGCATCGGCGCGGAAGGACCTCAAATCATCTTCGACGGACCGGGTCATCACGATGAAGGCATCCCCCGAACCGACAAGATAACGGGTCAGGCTGTGATCCAACAGCCTCCGCTCGTGGGGAATAATGTTATCGCAGATATAGACAATGCGGGCGCCGCTGCCGCGGACCCACCGGGAGATCGTGCCGAAACAGGGCGCGAAGAAGGGCATCCAGTATTTGTAAAAGACAACATCGGGCTTTATCTCCCGGATACGCCGGGCCGCCCGCCACCATGTCCATGGATTTATCGTATCAATCACGATTTCCGCCCCGACGTCCAATCCCTCAGGGGCCGGTCCTTCTTCTTTTTGGGATTTTCCGGGAAAGAGGAGATTCGGGTATTGGCGGCTGAAGGTCAGAACATGAACCTCATGCCCGCGGGCGCGGAGCGTACGAACCAGGGTGGCGTTGAATTGGGCGATCCCGCCGCGCAGGGGATAGGCCGTGCCGACAAGAACGAATTTCATGAATTGACGGTCCAGGTTTGGAGTCCTTGATCCTCGAAGGCGAACCCGGTGGGCATTCCGCCTATCTCTTTCAAGGCGTCGCCGATCCGGTGTTTTAAATCATAGGGGCAATAGAGAAGCAGGTACCCACCCCCGCCGGCCCCGAGGATTTTGCCGCCCAGGCATCCCATATCCCGGGCCTTCTGATACAGGGCATCGATTTGCGGATTGGTAATGCCCTCATCCAAATGCTTTTTGTGCAACCAAGCCTCATGCAGGCATCGCCCGAATTCATCGAGGTCATCTTGGAGAAGGGCGTTTTTCATCGCCACCGCCAGCGCCTTCATCTCATCCAGCGCTTCCACAACATCCTGCTTTTTTTCCCGGTAGGAGTGGGTTTGACGGTCGACGATATGGGCCGACAGCCGGGTCTTACCCGTATAAACCAGCAGCAGGCGGCCTTCCAATTCATTCATGGTGGCGCGGCGGATACGCAGGGGATTCACAATTGTATAACCATTGTGAAACTCGATGAGATTGAATCCACCGAAGACCGCGGCGTATTGATCCTGGCGCCCGCCGGAAATCTTGACGCGCTCCCGCTCGATATGGTAAGTCAACTCGGCGATATCATACGGCGCCAAGGGTTTCCCGAGCCAATCCTGGAAGACGCCGACCAGTGTCGTGACCATTGTTGAAGAAGAGCCCAGCCCGCTGCCCGGCGGGGCGTCGGTGTGCGAAAGAATCTCGATTCCCGCAGGAAGGCCCCCGACATCGCCGGATCGCAATCCCAACCGGCGGCATTCCTCTCTGAAAAAACCGAGGGCGCCCTTCAGCAGATCCAATTGTCCATTCATGAGCAAAGGTTCGCCGGGTTTGATGTCGAGACTCAATTCGTAATCCAAGGAACGCAGCCGGAAGATCGGTTCCTCCAAGGCGCGGAGAGAGGCAAAGGCATACAAATTGATCGTGGTCGAAAGGACGATCCCTCCTCTTTCCTCAGGGTAGGGCGACACATCGGTCCCGCCGCCGCAGAAAGAAATCCGAAGTGGCGCCTTTGCGCGATAGATCATCAACCTCTCCCTCGTTGAATCCAACGTCTGAAAGCCTCCAGCCGCTCCGGGGTTCCGACATCCCAGAACTTTTCCCCCGTCATCCAAGCCCCGAGCCGCCCGCCCGCCGCCATGCCGGGCAGCACCGTTCTTTCCAGCGACAAGGGGTCTTCCCCCGCCTCTTCTGAGAGATCCTCACGGAAAAAATCGCGGTGCGCCAAATAAATACCGGCATTAACCAGTCCAGGTCCGCCACCCGATTTCTCGACAAATTCGGTGACCCGGCCCCCGGCGTCGATCCTTAATGTACCGTAATCTCCGGCATCGGGCATCTCTGTCGCGACGAGCAGGAAAGGCAGGGAAGAGCCGGCGCCGGCCCTGAGAAAGTGATCCCATGAGATGGGGCCGTAGGAATCCCCATTGAGGATCAGGTTCCACTCCACGGCCAAGGGTGACGCGGCCCGCAAGGCGCCACCCGTTCCCAAGGGGCTGGTTTCACGCAGCGACACAAGCTCCCGTCCTTGAAAGGCCGCCTCGAGATCCTCCCCCTTTCGACCCGTCAGGAGCACGAGCCGTTCAAAACCGGCCGCCGCCAAATCATCCAGCAAATAGTCGAGAAAGGGGCGCCCCTCCACGGGGATGAGCGCCTTCGGCCCTTCCCATATCGATTGGAGGCGGGTGCCGCGTCCACCCGCCAGAATAAAAACCGTCACCTCAGCCGGATTGATCTCCACGACGACCCCTCCCACGACACCCAAACTCTTGTCTATCGGTCCGCATCAAGAAGATAGCTACCCCGGCCGCTCCGTGCTAGCCTTCCCTCCCTGATGGCTATCTTACATCAAATCTGGTTTCTCCTGGTGTCGGCCTGGATTTTGGGGGGCACGGGATGGCTGACCCTGGCCCTTTTGGGATCGACGCTTCCCTTCGATCGCCGGGAACGCATCGCGGCAGGGGTCTTAGTCAGCGCGGCGTGGGTGGCCCTGCTGCATCTGCTGGTGCTCGCCACAACGGGCCGTCTGCATACCATCCTCTACGGCCTTCTCTTTCTGACACTGGGGCAGATGCTGCTCCTCGCCGTGCGGCGCTTGGACATCCGCCGGAAGACGAATCCCGCCCCCGCGCGGGAAGAAGCGGATCGGCCGGGTGGCGGCGGGAAAGAAGACCCCGCCGATCGACTCGAGAGCGAGATCCCGAAACCCAAACGGTATGCCGGCATCGAACCGCTTTGGATTTTGCTGATCCTCGCCGCGATCCTCATGATCGTCGGCGGAGGGAGTCTCGGCACGATCCATGACTCCCTCGATACCGTCGCTTATGTCCGCGGTTTGGTTGAAACCGACTCGATCCAATTGGTTTCACCCATCTACAGCCCCGATCCGCTTCCCGCCCCCGACCCGCGGCGCGGCACCTTTCATACGGAGCTCGCCCTGATCTCGCTGGCATCGGGGATCGACCCGGCCGACCTCTGGCGGGAACTCCCCATCCTCCTTTTCCCCTTCGCCCTGCTCGTGCTCTTCCTGCTCGCGCGTGAGATTCTGGCCTCTCCATCATGGGCCCTGGCGGCGACGGGAATCTTCGGCCTGACAGCCTACCTGACACCCGACCACTTTATGCAGAACATCGCTTATGCCAGCCGGATCGGCTGGGTGATGGGTTGGGTCGGATGGATGGCCGCCTATCGTTTTCTGCGCGAAGGGGGCCGGCGGTTGGGGATTTTTGTCGTGCTGACGGCTCCCATGCTGATGGGGATCCATATCCTCTCCTCGGCGCAGTTCCTCATGATCCTGGGTTGTTTGATCCCCGCCCTTCTCTGGAGCCGCTCCTGGCGGAGTCTTGAATGGCGCCGCGCCCTCCTTCTGACGGCCGGCGCCGTGGCGGCGGCGCTCCCCTTTCTGATCATCCGCCTCATGGCCAGTTATGAAGTGATCAATCCGATGTTCAACCGCCTGCAGGGAGTTCTCTTTTTACGGGACGGATGGATCAGCCTGCACCCGCGGGTCGCCTGGTCGATTCTCGGCTGGCCGGGGCTCATGGCGCTGGCGCTCAGCCCCCTCCTGTTCCGCCGCGCGCGCACATCCATGGGAATCGCCGTGCTCCTGACGACCGCCTGGATCCCCTTTATCTTTGTTTTCTTCCCCCCGACCCTGATGCTGATGGAACATTTCCAGGCGCACTCGCTGATCTTCAGGCTGTTACTGCTGATTCCGACCCCCCTCATTTTGACCGTGCTCATCCGGGATGGGGCGGCCTCTTGGAAAAATCCGGGCAGAAGGTGGGTCCGGATGATCCCAGCGGGTCTTATTCTTCTCGCTCTGATCCTCCATGTCGGGCAGGTCATCGGTTTTCTGCAGGTTCCCTCCCAACGACGTCTCGCCTGGGAGGAACAACCGGCTCTCGTTGAAGCGATGGAATGGATTCAGTCGGAACTTGTTGAACCGCGGGTTATCCTCACCGATCCGCTGACCGGCTACGCGATGCCGGCCTACACGCGCCACACCAGTGGAACGCCGTTGAATCAGCATTCCTCCCCCACCGACGCCTGGGCTTTTCAGCGGATGGTCGATGCGCAGGCCGTTCTCAACGGTTTTGTGGGAATCCTGGAGACGTGTACCATCCTCGACAAGGGGCGCGCCGATTACGTGCTGCTGAACCAGGCCTATCCGCGCTATCAGGAGCAGTACGGTCTCTTTCTCTCCCCGCTCACCTATGAGCTTTCCCGGCTGAAATTCGACAGCCAGCCGGCGCTATTCACCAATATCTACGATCGTCACCAGATCATCATCTATCGTTACAACGGCGTCGGACGGGTTAAACATTTTGTGCAAGGTCTACCGCATTCCCTCGAAGGCCTGATGCCGGATGATGCCGGCTTCACCCCGGGATCGGCGGCGCCGCCCCCCGCAGGCACGGAATTGGGGATCTTGGCGCCGCTGGATCCGCCGCTCACGGCCACGACGCCGGCGGAGACAATAAATGTCATTGTTCGCGACGTGCCGAATCCGTTTTTACTGACGGATGCCGAAGACGCGCGCTTCGCTGCGCCGCTCCCCCCCGGCCTGGTGAAAGCGTCGCATCCAGGATTCCAGATGGATCAGCCCGCTATTGAATATCTTGGAATGGATTCGGTTAAAACGGTGCACCCGGGTGAAGCCCTGCATCTCACACTCTATTGGCGGCGGACCAAGGCGCCGATGCCGCTGCCATACCAGAATATTCTCTTTATAGAGAGTGACCCGCCGGATGGCTTTTTTGCCCGCCTGCCCCTTCAGCCGATCGGGCGCTACATCTGGGAGTGGCGGACCGGGGAGTTGTACCGTTTTGGCAAGGGGCGGCTGCCGCTGGAGCACTATTATCCGCCCTTCCTCTGGCAGCCCGGGGAGGTTTATCGCGACACTTTTGACCTCTGGACCCCTCCGCAGATCCGACCCGGGATTTACAGGGTTCATCTATATATTGAGGAACACCTGTTCAATCCCAATGTCCGGCTGAGCCAACTCCTCAGCGAGAGGGCGTCGGATCTGGGAGCGGTTGTTGCGACGGTGGAGATTCTGCCGGGAGGGGCCGGTTACTCTCCGTAGGGCATCGGCGGGATTTTCCCGCACAGCCGTGAATAGAGCGAGAGGGCGCCGCGATGATGCGCCGTGTGATCCGAGATGCCGCCCACGATGACATGACGGGGTCCATTGATGATCGGATTTTTGGGGATCATCTGGTTGATCTCTTCCATCGATCGGTTTTCAAAGACCTTGACCGCATTGTCCATTGATCGGTCAAACCAGGCCTTCGCCTCGCTTAAGGAGGTGACGGCGCTGATCTCTTTATGGGCCCCCTCAAAATCCATCGAGAAACCCTCAGGATCGAAGGCCCCTTTGACAAACCAATCAATCGTCTGTGCGGTGTGGGCCACCTGCTGGGCGGCGGTAAAGGCCTCCGGTGTGGGCGCGAAATTCGAATCTTCCTCATCCAGATTGCGGATCGTGCGGTTAAAGAACGCCTTCACCTGTGTGAGAATCATCGGATACGGATTTTCAGACATTTCAATTTCTCCCCTTTTCTGCGGCGCATCCCGCGACCCCGGTGCGCGGATGAGCGGCTGGATGGCTTCGATCCTTTAAACAGGGAAGCATAGCGGATCTAATGGCGTGCCGCAACGCACTGCGGGCAGGGCTTTTTGATCCCATTTATGGGATATTCTTGAGAGAAAGTGGGACAATTCCCTTGACTCATCTCCTTGATATCTTTAGCCTTAAGGCGGTTTCACCCGTAAGCCGGAGCCACCGGCAGGGGGCGATCTCGGTATCGACATTCCGTCCAGATCAGAGCTGGGTGGGAATCCAACATGGGAGGAAGAAACCGAACTCATGAAACAGAATCCACGGTCGAAGGGTCGTTTCCTAAAGGAAACCCTGTTCCTGCCGGCGTCGCTGCTTTTTGTGACCCTCTTTCTCATCATTCCAGCAGCAAGCGTCTTGGCGGACAGCTACGAACCCAATGATACGATTGAAAACGCCACGCCGATCGTTAACGGCGTTCCCATCGAATCCTGGATCGGTACTGATGGGGATGTTGATCTCTATACCTTCACCACATCGCAGGCCGGGACTTTTCACATTACCTTGACATCACTGCCGGCCGATTATGACATGTACCTTTTTTGGTACAATGCGGCGGAAGAAACCTGGGATGATGTGGCATTCTCGAATAATTGGGATTTGGAAGATGAAGAGATCAATGAATATCTCAGTTATGTCGGCACATTTATCATTCATATTGAGGGATTCGAGGAGGTCTATTCCGCCACCGACTCCTATCTGCTGACGGCGTCATGGCCCGGTGGGGCGACACCGCAGGCCCCGACAGTCACCGTCACCTTTCCGAACGGCGGCGAAACATTGGCTGCGGGAACGACCACCAATATCACTTATACAGCCACCGATCCCGATACCGACGACAGTTCTCTCCACATGGCGGTGGAATACTCCACCAATGGCGGAGCCACCTGGTCGATGATCGCGTCGGATTCGGGCAACAGCGGTTCCTATCCCTGGACCGTGCCCTCCGTCTCGACAACGCAGGCACGAGTCAAGGTAACGGCCAGCGACGGCTCATTGACGGGGAACGACACATCCAATAGCAATTTCACCATCACACAGCAGCCGGCCGGCGAGAATGAATTGATCGTCGGGACGGCCTCTGGTACGAGCGGCGGCCAGGCGACCGTCGCTCTCAGCCTTGACAATGACGACATTGTTAAAGGGATCCAGCTGGATATCGGCTACAATGCCTCGGTCGTCACCTATGTCAGCGGATCGGCGACGGGACGGGCGGCCGGCATGAGTTTTTCAGCCAGCGTGGTCGGCAGCGCCGTCCGCGTCATCATGTACTAC